>CAYYWT010000026.1:0-15673 GCA_964475435.1 uncultured Eubacteriales bacterium | reverse complement strand
TACCTCGACAATGTAGAAGTTTTTCGGAACGACAAAAAAGACTAAAGCCATATGCAAACGCATAAAGCCTTAGCCTTTTATTATTCACTATTTTCTTCTATAACTGGATTACCCCCCCCCATTTACATTATTTACCATTTCAAAAGTGCACAAACCGCTTAATCTAGCCATTTTGCAAACTTCAACTTTTGGTAAAAACATAGAGGTAACCTCCTTCCAATTTAAAACCACTCAAGAGTTTCATCGTCAAAAAGAAGTTACAACTTAACACTAGTCATTAAAAAAATATTCACAAGTATCTATTTGAAACAATACTCCTGTAAAAGGTCTTAGTTCTTTTTCATTTTTATTATAAGCTACTCTATTATCAAATTTTCTTAAATAATCACAATAATCCGAATTAACTCTAACAATTTTTAAATTTATAACCATTACAAATTACCTCCCTAGCATTCCAATTATAGTAAAAGGATTAGAGTTCTTCCTCTAATCCTTCTTTTTCAAGTTCCAATTTAATGGCTGGATTCACCAACTTTTTTGCTATCTCTAGCAATAATATTATATGCAATTTATATAATTTTATTGCTCCCTACTTTTTAAACATATCATATTTTCAGATAATAATCAATATTTTTTACAAAATAATGCAAATTAAACCTCCGCTTCCCTCGTTTATAATTCGCTGTAAAGTCTCTTGTAGCCTTTCTTGAGCTTCTTCCGGCATCCTGTTTAGCTTATTGTTTAACCCTTCACTTACCAACTCGTGCAATGACTTGCCAAAAATGTTTGACTCCCAAATTTTTTTAGGATCATTCTCAAATTCTTCCATTAGGTATTGAACTAATTCCTCCGATTGTCTCTCCGTTCCAACAAGCGGAGATACTTCAGTTTGTATATCTGCTCTTATCATATGAATACTCGGTGCACTTGCACGCAATTTTATTCCAAACTTTCCACCTTGTTTTACAATTTCAGGTTCTTCTAAACTCATTTCATCCATAGAAGGACTCACAATTCCGTATCCTTTTGTTTCCACCTCGTGCAAAGCATATTCTATCTTATCATACTCTTTTTTAATATGAGATAATTCATTTATCATATTTACCAATTCACTTTGATTAGTAATTTCAACTCCTGCCATTTCACTTAGTATTTTATAAAATAACTCTTCCGGGAAAGTAAGCTCCATTCTTACTTTTCCATTCGCCATATTTATTTCGGAAATAACTGCATCTGTAACATCTTCTATTTGTGATATGCTATTTACCGCATCATCAACATTTCTCATAGTTCTAACTTGGCAAAACGCATCAACTACCTCATCTGTTATTTGTTTTTTAAACCAATGTTCATGTTCTAAGCAATCAAGCCAGCCTGGTAATTTAATGTTAACTTCATCAACAGGAAACTCCATAAGCATTCCTCTAAAAATATCATTTATATCATTCGGCGTAATTCCCATACAATCAACCACAACAACCGGAGCATCATATTTTTCAGCCAATTCCTCTCTTAAATTAAGAGTTGCTTCATTTTGAGGATATGCAGAATTAAGAATAATTACAAACGGCTTATTTAATCCTTTTAGCTCCTTTACTACTCTTTCCTCAGCTTTAACATAAGCCTCTCGCGGTAATTCGGAAATAGTCCCGTCTGTCGTTACAACAAGCCCAATGGTAGAATGTTCATTTATAACCTTCTGTGTTCCTATCTCTGCCGCCTGTTCAAACGGTATACGTTCATTAAACCACGGCGTAGAAATCATTCTCGGCGCATTATTTTCTAAATGCCCCATAGCTCCGTCTACTAAATAGCCAACACAGTCAACAAGCCTTACCTTCATCTTAATTTTATCTTCCAATTCAATTTCAACCGCATCATTCGGTATAAACTTCGGTTCAGTAGTCATTATTGTCCTGCCGGATGCACTTTGAGGCAACTCATCTTTAGCCCGCTCTTGTTCGTGAAAATCCCTGATGTTAGGTATTACCATTAAATCCATAAATCTTTTTATAAAAGTTGATTTCCCAGTTCTTACAGGTCCCACAACTCCTATATAAATATCGCCACCGGTTCTTGTAGCAATGTCTTCGTAAATACTATATTTACCCACCTCTAACAACCCCCTTGTACTCGTTTTTCAATACAACTTTATGCAAGGATGTGCTTAGATATTCATTTTTTCTTTACTGAAAAAATAAAAAGGATGCAAAAAACGAAATTTTAATCAAATAATTATTGTAGGTTAAATCTTACCTATTCCCTACATATTTGAAAAAATCGTTTTTGCATCCCTAACAATGACTAAAACGCTAATAAATATTTACATCATTTAATCTTATCAGTAAAAATTTTAGTAGCAATTCTCATAAGTTCATCTGCTTCTTCCATTATTTCTCTGCTTTGGTTTAATACTGATTCAAAATTTTTAGTTGAACTTCTTTTCATAATCATTCCGGACCTTAAAGGATAATACGAATAATACTTAACAAAAGTAGAATAATCATGTTCTAATTCTTCTTGCCATTTTTGGATATCCGCATAATCAGCTTTTATTTTCTCATAAGCCTCTAAAGCCTTTTCACTTGATGAATTCATAAGCACATTATAAATATGATATTCCAATTCACATATCTTTTTTGGCATATCGTTTAATTCGGATCTATAAGTCACATCCAATCCTCTTACATCAAACATTTTCCCTAGAACTCCATTTTTAATTTCTTTCATAATAATTCCTCCGATAAAATAATTCCAGATTTTCCTAAGCAAAAACAAAATTGCTTATATTAATTAAATATCCACCATTCTTCTTTATATCACATAATCAGTTTATTGTCAATTTATATCAAATTGATTATTTTATCCGCCATATATTTCGCAGCACTTTTAGGAGCTACTTTACCCGGTAATCCTAAAGCCCAATATGTCTCTATCCCCAGTTCTTTTGCTTTTTCGAAATTCACTCCTCCAGGTTTTGATGCCAAATCAATTATCACACACTTTTTATCTACATGCTCCAATTCAAAAGTATCTAAAACTAAATAAGGTACAGTATTAAAAATAACATCTGCATTCAAAATATTTTCTTTTAATTCATCGTAATTAAGAGGCACATATCCCATTACTTTTATCCAAGCAAAATCCGCCTCTTTTCTGGCAACAACAAAAACATTTGCTCCAAATCCTTTTAATATGTTTGCAAGTATTTTACCTATTCTTCCATATCCTAAAATAAAACAATTAGAAGAATGTAAAGTAGTCTTCATACTTTTTAATGCAATTTCAATTGCACCTTCAGCACTCGGAATAGCATTTAATACAGCAATGTCCTCATAGCTAAGTAAATCATAAACCTTTATGTTATATTCTTCAGCTCTTTTCTTTACGCTATCCGAAATACTTCCGGCAAATAAAATTTTAGACGAATCCATAGTATTAAGTAATTTATCTATATTTACTTTTTCTTTTCCTTCCAATGTATTAACGTTTTCTCCATCCTTCGAAAACGGTGTACCCGCAACAATAAAATCTGACTTTTTTACAAACTTTTCAAAATCGTCAATATCTTCATCAAGCAAAGCATACGTTTTTACATTTATCCCTTTCTCGTAAAAAATTTTTGAAAGTTCTATACTGCGCAAATCTCCACCTAAAATTCCTATTGTTTTTTCCATTTCTTTCACCTCAAAACAATATATGAAATTTACAAAATTTATGGCACAAAAAAATCAGCTCTACTGAGCTGATTTTTTTCGTTAGGATTATCCTATTTAAGAATACCCACTTCAATCTATTGAAAATGGACATCGAAATCATCTTCAAACAAATTTTAAGAATTAAAGAGCTTTTACGTTAGCAGCTTGAGGTCCTTTAGCACCATCAACAACTTCGAATTCAACTTCTGTTCCTTCAGCTAAGCTCTTGTAGCCATCCATTTCGATAGCTGAGAAATGAACAAATACGTCATTTCCTTCTTCTCTTTCGATAAATCCAAAACCTTTTTCAGCGTTAAACCATTTAACTTTACCTTTTTCCACTTTCACATTCCTCCTAGAACATATTTTATCTTAAATTAATTTTAAGATAAATCTTGCGTTATTGCCGATGTCGTACAAAAACTACAAGTATAATCTACCATACTTATTTTGCGTTGTCAAGAAATTAAATTCGTGTTATTTAAGTATTATTTTTATTTCTTAAGCATTCAAACATTCTTTTACAATTCCGTTTATAACCTTGCCGTCAGCTCTCCCCTTAGTCTTAGCAATAACAGCTCCCATTACTTTCCCCATATCTTTCATACCGGCAGCACCTGTTTCCGCAATTACGCTTTTTACAACCTCTCTTATCTCGTCCTCAGACATTTGCTCAGGTAAATACTTAGCCAAATAATTTATTTCTTCATTTAACGTGGCAATTAAATCATCTCTACCGCTCTTTTCATATTCAGGTAAAGAATCACGACGCTTTTTTACTTCCTTAGCAATAATCTCAGTAACACCTTCATCGTCTAATTCAACTCTGTTATCTACCTCGTATTGCTTTATAGCAGCACGAACCATAGTTACAACATTTTTCTTCATTGTATCTTTTTCTCTCATTGCATTTTTCATTTCTTCCATAAAAGTTTCTTTTAAAGTCATATAAATTACCCCCTTTAACTTTCGAATACTACTCAAACTCACTTGGTGTTTTGTGAAAGATAATATCATTAGTTTAAAGAGCGAGTTCCACAGGAGAAAATTTCATAATTAATTTCAATTAAAATTTTCTCCGAGGACATGTTTGAGCAGAAAAACTAATGATATTATCTTTTATCAAACAATTAAGTCTAAATCGTAATAACTTTCGGATATATTTTACACAATAAACATAAAAAAAGCAATGAATAATTAAAATTATCCATCGCCTTCTCTACAAAATAAGTAATTCCAAGTTTATCTGAATTTTCTTTTTCTAGCAGCTTCAGATTTTTTCTTTCTTCTTACACTTGGTTTATCATAATGCTCTCTTTTACGGAGCTCAGACATAACACCGCTTTTAGCGCATTGTCTCTTAAACCTTTTTAATGCATTATCTAAAGATTCATTCTCTTTTAACTTAATTTCAGACATGTGTCTCCCCCCTCTCAAGCATGTGGCGAAACGTCACAGTAAAATCTACACAAGCATTATCTATATATTTTCTAATACTTATATACACACGTTGTCCGAGTAATAGTATAACTATTTTTTCCTCTTTTGTCAACAACCAATTGCAATAGAAGTTGCATATTCTTTCGAATGAGATATACTAACAGATATTTTTTCATATCCTTCTTTCTTAAAAAGCTCATTCGCTCCGCCATAAAGCGTTACCTCGGGTTTCCCAAGCTCATTATTTAAAATCTCTATATCTCTCCATTCAACCCCACCTGAAAAGCCTGTTCCCAACACTTTAGAAACAGCTTCCTTAGCCGCAAACCTTCCGGCATAATGCTGATATTTATTATTTTTCTTCGACTCACAGTATTCAATTTCACTAGACGTATAAACTTTAGTCAGAAACAAGCTACCGTTTTTTTCAATAGCTTGTTTTATTCTGTAAATCTCAATTATATCTGTTCCACATTCCATAAATTAATTCCTCTCATTATTCAAAAAGCGAATTAAATTCTTCTCCGTCAATCTTTTCTTTCTCAAGTAATAATTGTGCAACCGCGTGAAGTTTCTCAATATGCTCTCTTAATAAACTTTCCGCTTTTTTATAAGCGTCCGTTACAATTCTGCTTATTTCAGAGTCAATAGCACGAGCAACCTCTTCGCTATAAGTTCTGGAATGAGCAAATCCACGTCCTAAGAAAACTTCGTCGTCATCATCTCCGAAAGTTATAGGTCCCAACAAATCACTCATACCAAACTTAGTAACCATATTTCTCGCAGTCGCAGTCGCTCTTTGAAGATCATTTTGAGCTCCTGTACTTATATCATCTAAAATCATTTTTTCAGCCACACGTCCACCAAGTAAAGACACAATATTTTCTTCCATTTCAGTTTTTGAACGATAAGACTTATCTTCATTCGGTCTATACATCGTATATCCACCGGCTCTTCCACGAGGTACAATAGATACCTGATGAACCGGATCTTGAGTAGGCAAAAACTTACTTACAACCGCATGCCCAGCTTCGTGGTAAGCAGTAAGTTTCTTTTCTTTATCAGTTATAACCCTACTTTTCTTTTCAGTACCTACAATAACCTTAACTATTGCATCTTCAACCTCTTGCATATTAATATGAGTTTTATTTCTACGCGCAGCAAGTAACGCCGCCTCATTTAACATATTCTCTAAATCAGCACCGCTAAAGCCTGACGTATTTTTAGCCAAAACAGACAAATCAACATCTTCGCCAAGAGGTTTCTTTCTAGCGTGAACCTTTAAGATAGCCTCTCTTCCAAGCATATCAGGAGCGCCAACAACAACTTGCCTATCAAATCTTCCCGGTCTTAATAACGCCGGATCAAGTACATCAGGTCTATTCGTAGCAGCCAGTATTATAACGCCCTCATTTTGACCAAAACCATCCATCTCAACCAACAATTGATTTAATGTTTGCTCTCTTTCATCGTGTCCACCGCCAACACCGGCTCCTCTTTGACGTCCAACAGCATCAATTTCGTCTATAAATACAATACAAGGAGATTTTTTCTTAGCTTCTTCAAACAAATCTCTTACACGAGAAGCACCAACTCCGACAAACATTTCAACAAAGTCCGAACCGCTTATGCTAAAGAACGGAACTCCTGCTTCTCCCGCAACAGCTTTAGCAAGTAAAGTCTTACCGGTTCCCGGAGGTCCTACTAAAAGTACTCCTTTAGGAATTCTTGCTCCCATATCTGTAAACTTTTTAGGAGACTTTAAGAATTCTACAATCTCTTGAAGCTCTTCTTTTTCTTCATCTACCCCGGCAACATCATTAAACGTAACCTTTTCATTTCCCTGTCCGTTTAATTTAGCTCTACTCTTTCCAAAAGATAAAGCCTTATTTCCTCCACCGGTAGCAGGACCGATAACAAACAACCAAAACAAAATAAAAATAACAGTAATAACCAATAAAGGTAAATAATTAGCCCACCAAGGAGCAACAACCACCGGAACAAACTTATATTCAAAAGCTTTTCCTTCCTTAAGTAATTCGTCATACTTAGCCGCAATCATATTTTGAACCGGCAAATCACAAACATACTTGCTTCCGTCATTCAACTCGATTTCAGCTTGTTCTCCTTCGTTATCCACAATGGACTTAACTTCATTATTTTCTATTTTCTGAATCAAATCAGAATAACTCATTTCTTTAACATCTTCTAACGGAGTATCTAAAAATATAGACGCGATAAACAAAAATAATCCAAAAATTATAAAGACTGTAACCCAGTCAAAGTTCTTTCTTTTCTTCAAAATATTACCTCCAATTTATGAATAAATTTCTTTCTTTAATACACAAACTTCCGGAATATTTCTATACTTTCCGGCATAGTCAAGTCCGTAACCTACAACAAACTTATTAGGCACATCAAAGCCAACGTAGTCAGCCTCAATTTCAACAGCTCTACGTTCTTTCTTATCAAGCAATGTACAAATCTTAAAGTCTTTACATTGTCTTACTTTAAAAATCTCTTTTAAATTATGCATCGTTCTTCCGGAGTCAATAATATCTTCTACAACTAATACAACTTTATTCTTAACATCAACATTTATGTCTTTAATAATTTTTACATTTCCGGAACTTTCAGTCGCATTTTCGTAACTGGAACATACCATAAAATCCAAGTCACACTTCATATCAAGTTGTCTGAATATATCTGACAAAAATACAACACACCCTTTTAAAACTCCTATAACAACAACTTCTTCGCCTTCTAAATCTTTGGTAATCTGAGCCCCTAATTCTTCAATTCTTTTTTGTAAAACCTCTTTTGGAATTAATACCTCTTCAATATCATTATATATTTTCTCCATAATTAATAATAATAACCTCCTTTGTAGATTTATCTTTTAAAAATTTTTGGGAAGATCTTAAACCGACAATCCAAATAATTTCTTCTCCGTTAGTTATAATAGGAGTTTCATTACGGTCTCTAACCGAAAGTTTAATATCTGAAAAAAAGTCCTTAACCTTCTTTTTACCGTTCATTCCTGTCGGATAAAAATAATCCCCGTTTTTTCTATTCCTAACATACAACTTTTTCCCAGTCTTTGCAATATCAAAAAAGTGAATATTCGGATTTTTTTCAATTATTCCTACGTCCTCGGCATTTTTAATTTCCACACTTATCCATTTATTTATTTCTTTTAAATAGACTTTCCCCGGTATATTAAGTTCATAAAGGTAATCTTCAATCTCTATTTTTTCTTTTACAAATTTAAGCTTATCATACTCAACAAAAATTTTAACCCCCGGCACAATTTTAATTAAATTTCCATTTTTAGAATGTTCAATTTCATTTATAGCATTATTAACAGTCTTAAAACTTACGTCTTTTAATGTGCCGGAAAATTCACAAATCGCCATTCTTAAAATTCGTCTTTTCAAACCGATTTTTAATTTTAAAAATTCCGTTTTTTCAATATATAACTCATTATTCTCATTTTTTACTATTTTTTTATAGATACTATCTACATATTCTTTTATAAATTCTTCTTCATCCTTTACAATTTCACTAAATCTATTTAAGCTTTCAACAATATCCGAATTAATTTCTTTTAGCATCGGTAAAACTAAATTTCTTATTTTATTTCGAGTATAAACAGTCTCAAAATTAGTTTTATCCATCATAGGCACAAGCGATTTTTCATCGCAATACCTCTCTATTTCTTCACGTGTTATACTAATTAGAGGTCTTATTATCTCTTTATGAATATTATCAATTCCACAAACACCCTCATTTCCGGAACCTCTTATTATATTCATAAGAATAGTCTCAGCATTATCATTTTTATTATGTGCCACAGCAATTTTATCAGCATCATTTTCCGTTAAAACTTCTCTAAAATAATCATATCTTACGTTTCTTGCAATTTCTTCAGTCGAACACTTTTTAATTTTACTAAGCTCATTAATATCAACCTTTTTCGAATAAAATTTAAGACCTAATCTTTTCGAAACTTCTCTAACATAATTTTCCTCAAAATCCGCTTCAGCTCTTAACGAATGATTAATATGAACCACAATTAATTCAAGTTCATACTTATCTTTTAATGAATTTAGTAAATTTAATAAGCATAAAGAATCAGGGCCACCGGAAACTCCAATCACAATTCGATCGCCCTTTTCTATCAACTTATTATTAACACAATATTTTTCAACCTTTTCTAATAAATCCACGTTTTTCTCCTTAGCCTTCTCCATTAAACTTATTAGCAAATTTCGTAAATTGACCTAACCAAACAAGCTCCACAGTCCCGGTAGAACCGGATCTATGTTTCGCCATAATTACCTCAGTAATATTCTTCTTCTCAGTCTCCGGATTATAATAATCATCTCGATACAAAAACATAACTATATCAGCATCTTGCTCGATAGCACCAGACTCTCTTAAATCACTTAATACCGGTCTATGATCCGGTCTGGCGTCCGGAGCACGGCTAAGCTGAGATAACGTAATAACCGGAACATCAAGCTCCTTAGCCAAAATTTTTAACGCTCTACTCATATCAGAAACTTCTTGTTGTCTGTTATCGCCATGTTTAGACGTTCCTTGCATCAACTGTAAATAGTCAATAACAATAAGTCCTAAACCTTTTTCCAACTTTAAACGTCTACATTTAGCTCGAATTTCCATTACATTTTGCCCCGGCGTATCGTCTATAAAAATAGGAGCATCAGACAGCGTACTCATAGCCTGAGCTAACTTTCCCCAATCGTCTTCTTCTAATTTACCCGTTTTCATTTTACCCGCATCAATCATAGCTTCGCAACAAAGCAATCGATTTACCAATTGTTCTTTAGACATCTCTAAACTAAATATAGCAACAGGCACTTTATCGTGAACCGCAACGTGTAAAGCAATATTTAGCGCAAACGCAGTCTTTCCCATAGCAGGACGTGCAGCAATTAAAATCAAGTCCGAATTATGAAGCCCGGCAGTTTTCATATCTAAATCAGTAAAACCATAAGAAAGTCCTGTAAGAAAACCTTTTTGATTATATAATTCTTCTAATTTTTCAAAATTATCTACTAATATATTTTTAATAGGCGTAAAACCCTTTACATTTCGCTTTTGAACAATATCGAAAATCTTTTTTTCAGCAGTATCAACTATAACCTGTACTTCTTCATTCGCATTATATCCCATATTAACAATATCCGTTGAAGAATGAATAAGTTTCCTTAAAATAGACTTCTCCTCAACTATTTTAGCATAATATTCAATATTCGCCGAAGTAGGAACTTTAGATGCAAGCTCAGCAATGTACGCAATACCGCCAACAGCATCCAAAGTACCGCGCAATCTTAATTGTTCTTTTATGCTAAGCGTATCTATCGGCTTAGACGCTTCAAAAAGATCAAAAATAGCAGAGAAAACTTCTTTATTGTCTTCTCTGTAAAAATCTTCAGCCTTTATAACCTCAAACGCACTACCCGCAGCATCTTTATCAATAATCATACATCCTAGTACAGCTTGTTCAGCCTCTACATCATTAGGAAGCATTCTCATAATAGACGAATTATCTTTTGCCATAACTACCTCCGTTTTACTCAGCCGTAACCTCTACCTTTATTTTAGCGATAACACCCTCAAAAAGTTTTATTTCTACAATTGTAATTCCCGCAGTTTTTATCGCATCATCCAAATAAACTTTCTTCTTATCAGTTTCAACTTTATAAACACTCAAAAGCTTATCTGAAATATCTTTCGCAGTAACAGAACCAAAAAGCTTTCCGCCTTCTCCCGCTTTAACCTTAAAACTAAGCTTCATATCCTTCATTTTTTCAGCAAGCTTTTGTGCCTCTTCAAAATCCCTCTCTCTTTTGTACATCTTAGAACCTTCTTGAGTCTTTAATATATTCATATTTTGAGCATTCGCCTCAATAGCAAGCTTACCCTTTAACAAAAAGTTTTTTGCATATCCTTCGCTAACCTCTACCACTTGTCCTTTTTTCCCTAAAGCCTTTACATCCTTTTGCAAAATAACTTTCATAAAAATCACCTATCCTATTCTTCTGTATTTAAATTTTCTTTGTATTCATCAATCGCTTCTTTTAATTTCACAGTAGTTTCTTCAATAGAAAGATTAGGAACTTGAGCTCCGGCAATAGTCATACTTCCGCCACCACCTAATTTTTCTAAAACCATTTGAACATTTATATCTCCAAGAGACCTACCGCTAATTAAAATTTTATCATCATGAGGCGATAAAACAAACGACGCTTTTATTCCTTTAATATTAAGTAATTCGTCAGCCGACTGTGCAACAACTAAACTAGCATTTACCAATTCTTTATCACAACTTGAAATCGCAATTTCATTTTTGTAAATCTCAGCATTTTTAACTATCTCCGCTTTAGCCATATAAGTATTAATATCATTTTGGAATAATTGTTTTACAGCAACAGTATCAACACCGTACTTCTTTAAAAACGCAGCAGCTTCAAACGTTCTTATTCCCGTTTTAAACATAAAATTCTTAGTATCAATTATTATGCCGGCATATAACGCTTCAGCCTCTATTTGACGTATAGTAACTCTTTTCGCCATATATTGAAGTAATTCAGTAACCAACTCACAAGTAGAAGACGCATAAATTTCGTGATAAGCTAAAATCGCATCATTTATAGAATCAGTAACCTTCCTATGGTGGTCAATAACAACAACTTTACTCGTCTTTTCAAGCAACTCCGGAGTTTCTGTAAAAGAAGCTCTATGAGTATCTACAATAATAAGTAAAGTCTCAGCCTTGGTTTTCTCTAACGCAGTATGTTTATTTACAAAAGCACCTTCACATTGTCCGGAAGCCTCTATTTTATTCATTATATCCTTTATATTAAAATTAGTATCATTTAATACAATATTCGCTTCTTTATTCAAACATTGCGTAACCCTGTATATTCCAAGAGCAGCTCCCAACGAATCCGCATCAGGATTAGCATGTCCCATAATCATAACATTTTCGCTTTGCTCAATTAACTTTTCCAAAGCCGTCGCCATAACACGCGCCTTAACACGAGTACGTTTTTCAATTTCTTTACTTCTTCCGCCAAAGAAACTATACTCATTAGCTCTATTAATCGCAACTTGGTCACCGCCACGTCCTTGAGCAAGTTCAATAGCATCAAGAGCTTCCTTCATTCCACCGGCAAAACTCGTCATATTAGCAGAAATACCAATACTTAAAGTAGCAGGCAATTTATTACCTATATCAATTTCCTTCACTAAATCCAAAATCTCAAATTTCTTCTCTTCCATTTCAGCTAAATATTGAGACTCAAAAAACATTATATACTTATCTCTTTCATACTTTCTAACAATACCGTTAGCAAACGCCATCCAACCTTTTAACTTCATATCTATCTCAGCAAGTAATTGCGATCTTCCGGTTTCTTCTATACTTTGCATAAGTTCATCATAGTTATCTATAATCGCAATCCCGATATCCGGCTCAGTCGCAAAATGATGTTTTTCTAATTCATTATAATCCGTTATATCTATAAAATACAAAGAGAGAGTTAAATGTTCCTTCTCACCTTTTCCATTAGTTCTCACAAGATTACCCAAAACTTTATACGCTTTATTATTTATCTCTAAAGTCAAAGGCAAAATCTTACCGTTCTTTATCAAATTCTCAGGGCGTAACTCCTCGACATAGTCGTAAATATACCTATCAACAAGTCCTTCTTCTCCAAGTAATTTTTGGAACAATAAATTATGCCAAACAATACTTCCGTTAAGTTCCAAAGTTAACATAGGTAACGGGAAATTCAACAAAGTATCTTTTGTAACAGAATCCATATTAAAAGTTAAATTTTCTATATATCCCTCTATCTCTTGACGTTTTTTCCCATTAGAATACAAGGAATAAAACAACATCAAAAACCAAAACGCATAAGCCGGAATGGCTAAATTATGGTTCAATCCGCTCAAAATTCCCATTAATATAAAAATTACAGTCAAATAAACCCAATCTTTAGAAACTAATATATTAGAAAATCGTTTATTTTCTTGTTCCATAAAAAGACTCTCCTTTTCATACTTTAATCCGAGTGTAGTATATAACTATAATCATCAAATGTCAAATTAGAGTGATATTGTTTACAATATAGATGTTGCAAAATCTACTCATTCACACACTTCCACTATATAAAAAAAGGAGCTGTAAAAATACTCGTTTATCATTTAAATAACGTATTGTACTGTACCAAGCGAAACAAAAAGTGCTTTTTTGTCCCTCTATGTAATTCACACTTTAAAGCGCTGTCAAGGACGTGAGCGTAAGCTCCGTTCCGCACTTTAACTTACCTCTACACTTTCCACAAAAAATATCTTTGGTAAACGAGGTACAGTACAATACGTTATGAATTTTATGAGTTTTTTACAGCCCCTTTTATTAAAAATTTACTCAAAATTATTTGCACACTCCACTCACTTTATCGCAAGCACAAGGCGAAAACCATTATTAGGGCTATTCACACCCTTTTCGCTATAAAAGCTGAACACACCCGCATTAGAAACATCTGCCGTACGACCGCCGTGTAAGAAAACCGGGCTATAAGATCTTGGGAATACCGAATAATCACTATCCCATCCCCAACCGCTCGAACTACTACCACTAGTCTCATACACAGCATCACCTTTTTTATCTTCTACATATACTGAACTATACGTATCTACATATTTTGCTGTTGACGTGTCATTTCCAAAAGTATATAAAACACCTGCATATAATTTATTCGATACATCCTTAGCCAAGTATTTACTGTCTCCTCCTGTATAGTATGCTGCTACATATTCCCATGCCCCACCTGACATATCATATATTCCATATACATTATGAGTAGTACTTGCTTTTATTCCGTTAACTGTATTCCAAGTATAAGTTGAAACTGTATCAGAACCTTCTACCGCATTTTGAATTTCTCCTGCATTTCCCGTTATAAAACTACTACTGTTATTTATATACGGTATTCGTCCTATTGCGTTAGTTAAATACGCTACTGCCCCCCATTCTACGTTTTTCATTAAGTGAGAGTCAGCATCTCTATATGTATTATAAGCATAATCAAACATATTGCTTACAGATAAATCTCGCCAACTAGATACTCCCGGGATTGATTTCGCAACTGATGTGCTTGAAGTTGGTACAGATACTTCATCTGTAGTTGTACCTTGACTTGCCTCAAATTTTGCTACCCATATTCCTTTTAGTTCGTCGGCTCCAAATGTAAATGCAGTATGAGAAATATAACCTTCACTCGCATTAGTTACTCCTTCAGTTGTATCGTCTGTTGTTCCTTGACTAAATTTTATCTCTATTTTGTTGCTTCCTCTTAAACTTTCATCATCTACGTTCCATGAATTGCCAAAACTATGGTATCCGCTTGTTATCTTATATGTATACCTCGGTATCCATACATACATACTTCCATCAGCTGTCATTGCATTCGCCCATGCTGCTATTTCTCCGCTAGATACCCCTTCTTTTTCGCTTCCGTCTTCATTCGAAGCTATTTCGTAGTTATAAACCCAATTTTCTTTTGTAGTTGCTACCCAATAACTTCCATTCCAGTTCACAGGAGTTAATCCGCTAGTAAGTACCGGTTCATTCCAACCAGCCCAAACTTTCCAGTTTGCAGTATAACTTCTATTTCCTGTACTGCCTTTTGCAATTGTAACATCTTTTTCCATTACTGTTCCGTTACTTCCCGTCCAACCTATAAATATATATCCATCTTTTGTTGGTTCACTTAATGTAAAACTTTCAGTTTCCATTGTATAACTTGCTGGACTATTTTCGTTATTTGTTCCTCCGTCTAAGTTGTATGTTATTGTATAGCTTATTGGTTCTGTTACTTCTACGTACGTTGCAGTTATTACATAGTTTTCGTTTACATTTGTAAATGTATAATTCATTTCAGTTTTATTTGTTACTTCTTTTGTCTCACCATTTACACTTACTTTTTCTATCTCATACCCTTCGTTTGGTACTATTGCGACTGTATATTCTTCTCCTTCGCTTGTTTCTATTGTGTTTACTTTAATTCCATTGTATTTTATTTCTCCATTTGTTGTTTGTTGTACTACGATTTGGTTGCCGGTAAGCATTGGAGTTACCTCAACGTTTCCTTCCGGCATTATAAATCTAGAATTTATTACGCCAATTATATTTTTATATGTATCTACTACTTTCCACCATCTTACATTATCTCTTTTATCTGATAATGTTATTCCTCTATTCGCTTTACTACTTAGCGTATATGTACAATTTTCTCCATGTACTGTTACAACATACGCTTGGCTTGTTGTTGATATGATCAGCATTAAAGCCATTATTACTGAAAATATTCTTTTCATTTTTCTTTTTCCTCCTTTTTTGTTTTTTACTGCTATATTTTTTTATTTAACAGTTACTTGTTTTAATGTATTTTGTACAAAGCATTGTGCTTTACCGAGCGAAACAAAAATTGCTTTTTTGT
>CAYYWT010000025.1:15533-15922 GCA_964475435.1 uncultured Eubacteriales bacterium | reverse complement strand
AGTTTAACAAAATTAGATGTAAGTAATTTCGATACAAGGAATGTAACAGCTATGTGGCATATGTTTACTGAATGTAGTAGCTTAACCGAATTAGATGTAAGCAACTTTAACACAAGTAAAGTAACAGGTATGAATTATATGTTCGCTGGATGTAGTAAATTAACAAAATTAGACGTAAGTAACTTCGACACGACTAGTGTAGCAAATATGTGGAATATGTTTGGAGGATGTAGTAGTTTAACAAAATTAGACGTAAGTAAATGGGATACAAGTAATGCAACAACTATGTGTCAGATGTTTGCAGGAAGCAATAGTTTAACTGAACTGGACGTAAGTCGCTTCGACACAAGCAATGTAACTAATATGCAGGATATGTTTTTTGGTTGCAG
>CAYYWT010000025.1:0-15433 GCA_964475435.1 uncultured Eubacteriales bacterium | reverse complement strand
TAGTTTAACAGAACTAGATTTGAGTAACTTTAATACAGAGAACGTAACTAATATGGCTAGGATGTTTTTTGGATGCAGTAGTTTAACAGAACTAGATTTGAGTAACTTTAATACAGAGAACGTAACTAATATGCAGGATATGTTTTTTGGTTGCAGTAAATTAACAGAGTTAGATTTAAGTAACTTTAATACAGAGAACGTAACTAATATGATAAGTATGTTTCGTGACTGTAGTAGTTTAACGAATTTAAATTTAAGTAGTTTCGATACAAGAAATGTAACTGATTTTGGATATATGTTTGTTTATGCAAACAATATAAATCGAATTACAATAGGAGAAAACTATACTCTTTCATTCCCTAATAAAACATGGTATGACGAAGAGGGCAATTCGTATACAGCGACGGAAATTTCTGAACTTGAAAATCCTGCCGGGACTTATTATGCGGTTAATCCTAAGCAGTAAATAATGAATTTTAGAAACATTGTACTTTCGCTTGATTAATAAAAAATTCTTGGCAAAGTACAATGTTTTTAAAAAACGAATTAATAAAAAATTAGAATATTTAAAAAAACACTTGATTTTTATATTTTTATGTTGTATAATAATTCTGTTGTGAGTTATAAATGTGTCTGTAGCTCAGCAGGATAGAGCAACGGCCTTCTAAGCCGTCGGCCGGACGTTCGAATCGTCTCAGACACACCATAAAGAGAAAGAGTCATAGAGATATGGCTCTTTTTCTTGCTTAAACTTGAAAAAGTGTTGATATTTAGTATAATATTTACGAGGGGGAATGTATATGGAAGAAGTTGTTCAAACGTTTTTAGAAGTAAAAGAATCGATTTTAACTCAATTAGGGCTTACTACGATTTCTAATGTTATGCCTGCATTAATTTTCTTTTTAATAGCGTTAATTGCGATAAAAATAGTTATGAGAATTGTAAGTAAAGGAATTAAAAGAATTGAAATTGAAAAAACTTTACATACATTTATAATTTCTACGATTAAAATTTTATTGTATGCAATTACGCTAATTATTGTGCTTGGGATTTTAGGAATACCTATTACATCTTTAGTTGCTGTGCTAAGCGTTGTAGGTTTAGCGTTGTCTTTAGCTGTTCAAGGTTCGTTATCTAATCTTGCCGGTGGGATAACTATTTTAGCGACAAAGCCGTTTAAACTTGGAGATTTTATCGAGTCCGAAGGGGTTAGCGGTACGGTTAAGGATATAGGGTTATTTTATACAAAATTATGTACTTCCGATAAAAAGGACATTTTTGTTCCTAATGGTACAATATCTAACAGTACGATTATTAATTATAGCAGTGAACCGAATAGAAAACTTGTTTTGAAGTTTAGAGCATCATACGATGCTGATGTGAAAAATGTAAAGTCTGCTCTTATGGAAGTGATAAATGAGGATAAGAGAATTTTGCTTGATCCTGCTCCGTTTGTAAATGTTTCCGGGTATCTTGAGAGTTCTATTGAGTATATGGTAGCTATATGGGTAAAAAATTCTGAATATTGGGATGTTAATTGGTCTGTTATTGAGAATGTTAAAACATCTTTTGATAGAAATGGTATAAAGATGGGATATAATCACGTTGATGTACATATGTTGGACAAATGATAATAAAAATGTTACAATCAATATATAACTAAAGAAAAAGGGTGATGACATATGAAGGAAAGTCAAAAGAAAACTATGCTTAGAATAATTGCGTTGATAATTATACTGGCGTTTATTGCTACCGGAGTAGGTATTGCCGGATTTTCAACGTCTATGTTTTGGAACTGATGTCTAAAAGGGCAATGTTGGACGAAAAAGAAGAATTTTTCGCTTGACAATGCCCTTTTGAGTTGTTAAAATGAAAATGAGAGATTTAACAACGAAGAGAGGTGCCAAAAGATGTCTCAATCTAATATTGATAATTTACAAAATAACCAACTTGCGGATGAACAATTGCTTCTTAAGATAAAAGGCGGAGACGGAGTTGCTTTGGACCAACTTATAAATAAATATAAAAATTTTGTCAGAGCTAAAGCTAAAACTTATTTTTTGGTAGGTGCGGATAGAGAAGATATAGTTCAAGAGGGAATGATAGGTCTTTTTAAGGCGATTAGAGATTTTAAGGATGATAAGTTAGTATCGTTTAAATCTTTTGCTGAGATATGTGTTACGCGTCAAATAATAACTGCGATAAAGACAGCTACTCGCCAAAAACATATGCCTCTTAATTCGTATGTTTCGTTAAATAAACCTGTATTTGAGGACGATGGAGAAAGAACTTTAATGGAAACGATTAACCACGATACGACTTCGGATCCTGAAATGCTCTTTATTAGTAAAGAGGAACTGAATAGAATTGAATGTAAAATTAACGAGATTTTAAGCCCGCTAGAGCTTGAAGTATTACATTTTTATCTTCAAGGTAGATCATACCAACAAATTGCGGTTGTTTTAAATAAAGAAGTGAAGTCGATTGACAATGCGTTACAAAGGGTGAAAAAGAAAATAGAAAAATTTTTGGCTGAGAGTAAGTATGAAAAAATATAATTATTAAAAGGTACTTCGATAGAACCGGAAGTGCCTTTTAATAAGAATTATGAATGTGTAGTACATAGTAAATCGGCAATATATTTTTAAATATTTTTCCTTAAGTACTTGCATTTTTTTATTTTACACGCTATAATATAGCATATGCGCTCATAGCTCAATTGGATAGAGCGTTTGACTACGGATCAAAAGGCTAGGGGTTCAACTCCTCTTGGGCGCGCCAAACATAATTTCATTACAAGAAACGAGTTTTGAAATTAAGTTGTTCTGATTAAAGAACTTATGTTAGTAAAATACGTTTCAAAAATATACATCAGTATATTTAAGGGGGTGCAGGGATAATGGCAAAATGCGAAATATGTGATAAAGCAGTTAAATTCGGTCTACAAGTAAGTCACTCAAACAGAAAATCTAATAGAGCATGGAAAGCTAACGTAAAAAGTGTTCGTGCAAATGTAGATGGTACTGTAAAGACAGTTAATGTTTGCACAAAATGTCTTCGTTCAAACAAAGTTGAACGTGCGTAGTGAAGAGAAATGTAATGCTTATTAGGAGGTGTTTAAGTTGGCTCAACCAAAAAGAAGATGGTCAAAAGAAAGAACTCATTTAAGAAGATCTACTTGGAAATTAGAAGCTAAGAACGTTTCTGAATGTCCTCATTGCCACGAAGCAGTTGAATCTCACAGAGTTTGTAGAAACTGCGGATACTATAATGGAAAAGAAGTTGTTAAAGTAGAAGAAAATGCTTAAAAATATTGAGAAATTTTACAAAAAAGCTTGACTGTGAACGTATTATGTGATAAATTTATAAGTGCGTTCCACACGGAAAGCTTTTTTTGTGTGAGTAAAAAATATTTTTGCGTGGAAATGTAAAGTGGAGGTGTAAAAAATGAGAGAAAAGATAACACTAGCTTGTAGTGAATGCCAAAGAAGAAATTACGATTCTATGAAAAACAAGAAAAATGATCCGGACAGAGTTGAAATGAAAAAGTATTGTAAATTCTGCAAAAAGCATACAGAACATAAAGAAACTAAGTAAGGATGTGAAAGTATGGGAAAAGGAATTTTAAAAGAAACAAAGTCAGAGTTGAAAAAAGTAATTTGGCCAACAGGTAAAGATATTGCCTTAGGTACAGCTGCTGTTATAGTTATTTCAGCTATTTTAGGTGCGTTTGTATTCTTAGCGGATGCGGCTAGCCTATATGCAGTTGAGTTTATTACTTCCAGATTCTAATCTGACATTTTTAAGAGGAGGTGGCATTATTGCCTCACGAAGAGTATTCCGAATCTTTAAGATGGTATGTTGTACATACATATTCAGGATATGAAAATAAAGTTAAAACTAATTTGGACAAGATAATCGAAAATAGAGGACTTCAAGATCAAATCGTCGAAGTTATTGTTCCGATGGAAGAACAAATTGAAATTAAGGACGGTAAGAGAAAGACCTCTTTGAGAAAAGTTTTCCCAAGTTATGTTTTAGTAAAAATGTATATGAATGATGATACTTGGTATGTCGTTAGGAATGTAAGAGGTGTTACAGGTTTTGTTGGACCTGGAGCTAAGCCTGAGCCATTAACTGACGAAGAAATTATGAATATGGGTATTGAAGAATTAGATATCATAGTAGACTTTGAAGTCGGAGATAACGTTAAAGTTATGTCTGGACCGCTAAAAGATTTTATAGGAGTAATTGAAGAAATTAACATGGAAAAACGCAAAGTTAGAGTATTAGTGTCAATGTTTGGAAGGGAAACTCCTGCTGAACTTGAATTTACACAAATACAAAAAATCTAAGAGGGGAGTGACTAATAATGGCAGCACCTAAAAAAGTAATTGGTAGTGTAAAAGTACAATGTGAAGCTGGTAAAGCTAATCCAGCGCCACCAATCGGACCTGCACTTGGACCTTACGGTATTAACATTATGCAATTCTGTAAAGAATTCAATGATAAAACTGCGAGCCAACCTGGTATGATTATTCCGGCAGTTATCACAATTTATGCTGATAAATCATTCACATTTATTACAAAAACACCGCCAACAGCAGTTTTATTAAAGAAAGAAGCAGGACTTGCTACTGCGTCTGCAAAGCCTAACCGTGATAAGGTTGCTACAATTTCTAACGAAACTGTAAGAAAGATTGCAGAATTAAAAATGCAAGATTTAAATGCAGCTTCTATTGAATCAGCTATGAGCATGGTTCGTGGAACAGCTAGAAGTATGGGTATTGTTGTTGCTGACTAATAGTTAAAACTTTTTGTTAAATTATTTTGTCAGTAACACAAATTAAATTCGGGAGGCTGAAAGCGTTAGTTAGTATGCCGTTTGTACCAAAGGAGGTAAATTGAAAATGAAACATGGTAAGAAGTATGTTGAAAGTGCTAAGCTTATCGATTCTAACAAGTTATATGATACAGAAGAAGCATTTTCATTAGTTGTTAAAACAGCTAAGGCTAAGTTTGATGAAAGCATTGAAGCTCATATTAAACTTGGTGTTGATTCAAGACACGCTGACCAACAAGTTAGAGGTGTTGTAGTTCTTCCTCACGGAACTGGTAAAAAAGTTCGTGTTTTAGTATTTGCTAAGGGAGATAAAGTAAAGGAAGCAGAAGCTGCCGGTGCAGATTATGTAGGTGGCGAAGAGCTAGTTGCTAAAATTCAAGGTGAAAACTGGTTTGATTTTGACGTAATCGTTGCAACTCCTGATATGATGGGTGTTGTTGGTAGATTAGGTAAAGTGTTAGGACCTAAAGGTTTAATGCCTAACCCTAAATCCGGAACAGTTTCTATGGATGTAGCTAAGGCTATTGCTGATATTAAAGCCGGTAAGATTGAATACAGATTAGACAAAACTAATATTATTCACTGCCCAATCGGAAAAGCATCTTTTGGTGAAGAAAAGCTTGTTGAAAACTTTAAGACTCTTATGGGAGCTATCGTTAAAGCAAAACCTGCTTCAGCTAAAGGTCAATACTTAAAGAGTGTTAGTGTTTCTTCCACAATGGGACCGGGTGTTAGAGTAAGCACTTCTAAAGTTGCTGAATAATTAGAAAATTTTACCTAAGATGGTAGGGGCGAAAAGCTTAATAATCCTACGGAGGCGATAAAATAGATTCTTTAAGACTTTCTATGGCGCCTTTTAGCTTAGAAAGTCTTTTAACGTTTAGGTGAGATTATACAATTTAATTGAAAGGTGGTGCAAATTTTATGCCAGGCAAAATTGCATTAGAAAAGAAAAGCGGAGAAGTTAAAGAACTTGCTGAAAAGATTAATGGTGCAAAGGGTGTTGTAGTTGTTGATTACAGAGGTATTACTGTTGAAGACATTACATCATTAAGAAACGAACTTAGAAAAGAAAACGTTGAGTATAAAGTTGCTAAGAATACTTTAATCAAGTTAGCTATTAAAGGAACTGAATATGAAGGATTAACTGAATATTTAGAAGGACCTACAGCTATTGCTATAAGCCACGACGATTGTACAGCTCCTGCCAGAATTATGGCTAAGACTGTTGAAAATGTTGAAGCTTTCAGCTTTAAGGCTGGTTGGGTAGAAGGAAGTGTATATGATGCAAAGGGTATTGAAGAAATTTCTAAAATTCCTTCAAAAGAAACTCTTATTGCAAAAGTACTTGGAGGATTCAATGCTCCTATTACATCACTTGCTTATGTTATTAAGGCTATTGCTGAAAAGCAAGAAGCTAACGCTTAATATTAAGAAATTTCAAGCGTGTTAGTAGTTTATTATAAAAAATGAATTTTATGGAGGTATTTAAAATGAGTGAAAAGATTGAAAAGGTTATGGAAGAAGTAAAGGCTCTTACAGTATTAGAATTAAACGAATTAGTAAAAGCTTTAGAAGAAGAATTCGGAGTAACAGCAGCAGCTCCAGTAGCAGCTGCTGGTGCAGCAGTTGCTGGTGCAGCAGCTGGTGCTGAACAAACTGAATTTACAGTAGTATTAAAAGATGCTGGTGCTAACAAGATTGGTGTTATCAAGGTTGTTAGAGAAATCACAGGATTAGGATTAAAGGAAGCTAAGGAAATGGTTGACGGAGCTCCTAAGAATGTTAAAGAAGGCGCTTCTAAGGAAGAAGCTGAATCTATTAAGGCTAAGCTTACAGAAGCTGGTGCTACAGTAGAATTAAAGTAAGATATACTTAATTTGTAAACAAAAAGTCACAACTTTTAAGGTTGTGGCTTTTGTTTTTGTAGAAAAATATAATTTAAGTTACAAAATAGAAAATGTCATAATTAAACTTGCAAATACAATAGAGACCATTGATAATAGCTTAATCAAAATATTTATGGAAGGACCGGCAGTATCCTTAAACGGATCACCTACTGTATCTCCGACAACGGCTGATTTATGTTGCTCCGAGCCTTTTCCACCGTAATTTCCAGCTTCAATATATTTCTTAGCATTATCCCAAGCACCACCTGAATTAGCCATCATTATCGCAAGAATAAAGCCTGTGACAGTTGCTCCGGCAAGCATTCCGGTAACTCCGTTTACGCCTAGAATTAATCCGGTTAGGATAGGAGCTGTAATAGCTATCACTGCCGGAAAAATCATTTCTTTTTGTGCAGCTTTTGTACAAAGTTTTACACATCTTGCGTAGTCCGGTTCGGCAGTTCCGTCCATAATTCCTTTAATTTCTCTAAATTGTCTTCTTACTTCAACAACTACGCTTTGAGCGGCACGACCGACAGCCTCCATAGTTCTTGATGCAAATAGGAACGATAACATTCCACCAATAAATAATCCAATTAATACAATTGGGTTTGTAAGTCTTAAATCAAATTCAAAAGTAGGATCTATAATTTTTATTTCTTCAATATATGAAGAAAGTAAAGCAAGAGCTGTAAGAGCAGCAGAACCTATCGCAAAGCCTTTTCCTGTCGCTGCTGTTGTGTTTCCTAAGGAATCTAGGGCGTCAGTTCTTTTTCTTACTTCTTCGTCTAATCCGGACATTTGCGCAATACCGCCTGCGTTATCCGCAACCGGACCGTATGCGTCAGTTGCTAAGGTTATACCTAATGTAGATAACATACCAACTGCCGAAAGTCCTATACCGTAAAGCCCAAAATTATAATTTGTAAATCCACCTGCAACCCAAAAGCTTATCAAAATAGCTACAGATATTATTAAAACCGGCAAAGCAGTAGATACCATTCCTAAAGAAAGTCCTCCAATTATGATAGTTGCGGAACCTGTTTCTGAAGTCGAAGCGAGTTTTTGAGTAGGTTTATAAGTATCTGAAGTATAGTACTCAGTAGATGTTCCAATAAGTATTCCAGCAATAAGTCCTGTAATTACTGAAAAATATACACCGATTTTTTCAGGTCCGAGTATATTTACAACTAAAAAATATGTTGCGATTGCTATTATTAATCCGCTAAGTAAAGTACCTTTTCTAAGAGCGGATAGCAAATATTTTTGATCAGCATTTTCTTTTGTTTTTACGAAAAATGTACCGATTATTGAAGCAAATATCCCAATTGCCGCCATTATCATCGGAATTGAAACACCTTGAAATCCATATCCGGCAGCAACAGCAAGAGCTGACGTAGAAACGATTGAACCAACGTATGATTCATAAAGGTCAGCACCCATTCCGGCTACATCTCCGACATTATCTCCTACGTTATCCGCAATTGTTGCTGGATTTCTATGATCATCTTCAGGAATTCCGATTTCTACTTTTCCTACTAAATCCGCACCGACATCGGCAGCTTTTGTAAATATTCCTCCTCCAACTCTTGCAAATAGAGCCATAGAAGAAGCACCCATACCAAAAGTAAGCATTGCAGAAGTTATTTTTTGGATTTGTTCAGCACTTGTTAAAGCTAGGTCCGGGTTTGAATACCAAAATTTCAAGAAAAAGTACCAAATAGAAATATCTAATAAGCCTAGTCCAACAACTGTAAATCCCATTACTCCGCCGGCAGAAAAAGCAATTCTAAGTCCGCTGTTTAAACTCTTTATAGAAGCGTTAGCGGTACGGCAGTTAGCAGCAGTCGCAATTTTCATTCCTATAAATCCGGATAAGCCGGAGAAAAATCCACCTGTTAAAAATGCAATTGGCGTAAACGGCGTAACAAATCCGAAATATGCCATAATTCCTAAAATAACAGTCATTATTGCAAAGAAAATTCCAACAACACCATATTGTCTTTTTAAATAAGCATTTGCACCATCTTTAATAGAATCAGAAATTTTTTGCATTGTTTCGTTACCACGAGGTGCATGTAGAACACGAATTGCTAAAAAAAGTGCAAAAAATAAAGCTACGCCGGATCCTATCGGCGCAAGAATTGTGTAATCCATATTTTTTATCTCCTCTCTATATTTTCTATTAGTATATCGTAAAAATGTGTAAAATATTGATACTGAAAGTGAAATTTTAACTGATTAGATATTTTGATTTAATAAAATATTGTGATTTGACTAGTAGTTTAAAAAAGTGTATCATAAAATTATATGGAGAGGATGATGCATATGAATATAAACGAAGTTAACAGATTAAATTATATTCACGCTGTTGATCCTGATAAACAAAATGATAGATTTAGAAAAGGTAAAAAGTTTCATTCAAGGATTAAAAATATTTCTAGAGATGGAAAAGTTGAATTGGAGTTAGATGACGGCGTTATATTAGAAGCAAGGCTTGAGGAAAGAATTTCAGCGGGTATAGGGGATATTGTTTTGTTTGAAATTACGGAACGAACTGATGATTTTATAAAACTTAAGTATATTAAGGAAAAAGGTCAAGGTGAAAAAAAGTTTGACGTTAGGGTTTAATTATGGAGAAATATAATAAATTTATTGGTAATTTTGGAGAGAAAGTTGCGAGAGATTATTTGATAAAAAACGGGTATAAGATTTTAACTATGAATTATTCTTGTAGGTTTGGAGAAATAGATATAGTTGCTTTAGATGGGAATTGTTTGGTTTTTGTTGAAGTAAAAACGCGAACTAATGATAAATACGGTCATCCGCAAAATGCGGTTAACTATTGGAAGAAAAAGCATTTAGAGCTTACTGCCAGGAATTACATAGATTATAAACGTATGGGAAATTTTATAGCTAGGTTTGATGTTGTTGAGGTTTTTGCAAAATATGCCGATAATAATTTTATAACTGAAAAAATAAATTTAATAAAAAACGTGTTATAGGGGCGATGAATAATGAGAATATATGATATTATTGCTAAAAAACGTGATAAAGGCGAACTTTCTAAAGAGGAAATTGATTTTTTTGTAAAGGGGACGGTTGACGGAACTATCGAAGATTACCAGATTACTGCGTTACTTATGGCGATTTATTTAAATGGTATGAATGCTAATGAGATTTCTAATTTAACTATGGCTATGGCTCATTCCGGAGATATTGCCGATTTATCCGGTATAAACGGTATAAAAGTTGATAAACATAGTACCGGAGGGGTTGGAGATAAAACTACTCTTATTGTTGGGCCGTTAGTTGCTTGTTTTGATGTGCCGGTTGCGAAGATGTCGGGAAGAGGTCTTGGTCATACCGGAGGAACTGTAGATAAATTAGAGTCTATTCCCGGGTTTAATATTTCTCTTCCCATTGAAAAATTTATTGAGAATGTAAATAAAATAAGAATTTCGGTTGTTGGTCAAACCGGAGATTTAGCGCCTGCTGATAAGAAACTATATGCTTTGCGTGATGTTACTGCTACGGTTAGCTGTATTCCGCTTATTGCGAGTAGTATAATGAGCAAAAAAATAGCGGGTGGTGCTGATGCTATTGTTTTGGATGTTAAATATGGCGACGGTGCTTTTATGAAAACAATAGAAGATGCTGAAAAGTTAGCTAGAACTATGGTGGATATTGGCGATATGGTTAATAGAAAGACTATTGCTGTAATTTCTAATATGAATGAGCCTTTGGGATTTGCGATTGGTAATGCGCTTGAAGTTAAAGAGGCGATTGATACTTTAAATGGTAGAGGTCCTAAAGATTTAGAAGACGTATGTATTGAGTTGGCTGCGAATATGTTATATTTAGCGAAATGTGGAGAGATAGACGAACTTAAAGTTAAATTAAAAGAGTTACTTAATAATGGTAAGGCGTTTGATAAGTTTAAAGAGTTTATTTTCGCTCAAGGTGGAGATATTAATACCATTGAAGATGTTTCTTTACTTCCGGGGGCGAAAGTTCTTAAAGACTATGTTGCTAAAAAAAGTGGATACATTTCCAAAATTGAAGCTGAAAAACTTGGAATTGCGTCTATGATGTTAGGCGGAGGAAGAGCTAAAAAGACTGACAATATAGATTATGGCGTTGGAATTGTTTTAAGAAAAAAAGTTGGAGAGTTTGTAAATGAAGGAGAATCGTTACTTACTTTATATGTAAATAATGAGGATAGAGTAAGCGAGGTTATGGATTTGTTGGATAGTGCGTATGCATATGAAAATAATGAAATTAAAAAAGAGAAATTGATTGCTAAAGTTGTTAGTTAAGGGGGAAGTATATGAAATGTCCGTTTTGCTATGTGCCGGAAAGTAAAGTTATAGATTCAAGACCTGCGGATAATGGAATGAGTATACGACGTAGGCGAGAATGTATTAGTTGTGGTAGAAAGTTTACTACATATGAGAGAGTTGAAGATGTATCATTAATTGTTATAAAAAAGGATGGAAGCCGTCAGTCTTTTGATAGAACGAAGGTTATGAACGGAATAATAAGAGCTTGTGAGAAAAGACCTGTTACTGTTGATCAAATGGAGAAAGCTGTTAATTCTATCGAATTACAGATTCGTAATAAAATGGTTAAAGAAATAACTTCATTTGAAATCGGCGAATTGGTTATGGATGCATTAAAAGAATTGGATGATGTTGCGTATGTAAGGTTTGCATCTGTTTATAGGCAGTTTAAGGATATAAACAGCTTTGTTGATGAATTACAAAAGTTGTTAGATAGAAATAAATAATTAGATTATATAAGCTTATGAAAGGGGAGAAGTGTATGCAAATATCTTTTTTAGGTGCAGCAAAAACAGTTACCGGATCGTGTTTTATGGTAACGACTAGTAAGTATAAGTTTTTGGTTGATTGTGGTATGTTTCAAGGTCAAAATAAAGAGGTAATGTTAAATGTTGATGATTTTACATTTGCTCCGAATACAATAGACTTTATGTTTTTAACTCACGCACATATTGACCATTCGGGTAGAATTCCTAAGTTGTGTAATGACGGATTTAAAGGTAAGGTTTATGCAACAAAGGCTACTTGTGATTTGTGTAGCATAATGTTGCCGGATAGCGGTCATATTCAAGAAATGGAAATTGAGTGGATTAACAGGAAGCGTATAAGAGCCGGAAAACATCCTGTTCCTCCGCTTTATACGGCTGAGAGTGCAGTTGAGAGTTTGAAGGCTTTTGAACCTTGCCCATATGACGAAGTTATTCAAGTAAATGATGATGTAAAGGTTAGATTTAGAGATGCGGGGCATATGTTGGGGTCTGCTGTAATTGAAATTTGGGTTAAGGAAAATGGGGTAGAAACTAAGGCTGTATTTTCCGGCGATTTAGGAAATAAGGATACTCCTATCTTACGTGATCCCGAAGTTGTGGATTCGGCTGATTTTCTTGTTTTAGAGTCTACTTACGGAGATAGACTTCATAAAGCCAGAGAAAATAGATTTGAGGAATTTGTAAATATTGTTGATGAAACGATAGATAATGGTGGACGTGTAGTTATTCCGTCCTTTGCGGTAGGAAGAACTCAGGAAATTGTTTATGGATTAAATCAGAATAAAGATATTTTGAAAGAAAAATACGAAAAGATTTTAAAAACGCCTGTTTATATAGACAGCCCGCTTGCGATTTCTGCTACTGAGATATATAAAGATAATGTTGAGTGTTACGATGAGCAAGCAAGACGTTACATTATGGAAAATAAAAATCCGGTTGATTTCCCAACTTTAAGGTTGTCTAGAACTGTTGAGGAATCAAAGGCTATAAATGAAGATAGAGAGCCGTCAATTATTATCTCTGCGAGTGGTATGTGTGAAGCGGGTAGAATTCGTCATCATTTAAAACATCACTTATGGGATGAGAAAAGTACTATTTTATTTGTTGGTTACCAAGCTATCGGAACGTTAGGTCGAAGACTGGTTGATGGCGAGAAGCAAATTAGAATTTTCGGCGAAGATATTACGGTAAGAGCTAGAATTGAGTACATTGAAGGATTTTCCGGTCATGCGGATCAGAGGGCTTTAATTAATTGGCTTAGCGAGTTTAAAACTAAACCTAAGACTATATTTATTGTTCACGGGGAAGAAGAATCTCAAAAGGTATTTTCTGATGTTATAACTGACACTTTTGGAATTAGAACGATTATTCCTAATCGTGGAGATGTGTTTGAAATTAAAAATGATTACGCAACTCAAGTTGGCGAAGAAGCTCCGGATAGAAAATACAGATTTATGTGTCTTGAAATCCTTGAAAAGCTTAATCTTCTTAAAGATGAGGTTGATGAGATGTGCTTGATGATTAAAGAAGATTTAAGAGCCGGAATGGATGAAGAACAGTTTGAAGATATGAAAGGAAAGTTAAGGAAGGTAGAGAAGACTATTATTGCTGCTTTAGAGTAAAGTGATTTTTTTGATAGTTGAAAAGAAATTTTTAGCTAAGGTAATAAAGTTGACATAAAGTGGTTGCGTTTTGGCTGAATTTATGTTAAAATATTAATGTTGTATACTAATGAGAGCGAATAAGAATTTAACGGGGAGGTTCCTAAAGTGCAATATAGGGACGAATTAATTAGTGTAGCTAGCGATTTCTTTGAAGATAAAAGTAATAAACGTGAAAGTATAATGAACCAGATTCAATTGCATGCTATTAATCAAATAAGAGAGGGATTTACTAGCTTTAGGATAAGCAGATTAAAAAAAGAGGATGAAAAGTATTTGAAAGAATGGGCTGATATGACTAATGCTAATGTGAAAGTTATTAGATTCAAATGCTTTGAAAATCAGAATAAATACTTGGTAAAGCAATTTATTGTTGATTTAAAGGAAAGCGTAAATATAAACTATGAATTAGAGGGAAAAACTTTAGTTTTGTAAGGAATTTTGGGAAAATTTTTTATTGTGTGGAATTTTTATACTATATGTAGTATAATTGGTTCATTAAAAATATAATCATATAAAAGAGAGGGTGAACCAATATGAGATTGTTTAATACTTTAACGAGAAAAAAAGAAGAATTTAAACCTTTGATTGGAAATGAGGTGAGAATTTATTCTTGTGGACCGACAGTATATAGTTATGCGCATATTGGTAACTTACGTGCATATTTGTTTATGGATTTGTTAAGACGTGCGTTAAAATATAATGGCTATGATTTAAAACATGTTATGAACATAACGGATGTCGGACATTTGGTATCTGATGCTGATGAGGGCGAAGATAAGATGGAGAAGGCTGCACGTGAGCAAAAAAAATCGCCTCTTGAGATAGCTAAGATGTATACAGAAGAGTTTTTTAAAGACTTTGAAAGACTAAATATTGATAAGCCGGAGATTATTGCTAAGGCTACTGAGCATATTCCTGATATGCTTGAATATGCAAAAGAAATTGTCAAAAACGGCTATGGATATGAAACGAGTAATGGTATTTACTTTGATATAAGCAAATTAGACGCATATGGTATCTTATCGGGAATAAGTTTAGAGGATCAATTAGCAGGAGCGAGAGTCGCTGTGGATGACGAAAAGAAAAGTCCTCTTGATTTCGCTATTTGGATTAAAGCGCCTGAAAATCATATTATGAAATGGGATAGTCCATGGGGACTTTCTTATCCCGGTTGGCATTTGGAATGTTCGGCGATGGGAAGAAAATATTTAGGTGACGAGTTTGATATACATACCGGTGGAGAAGATCATATTCCGATTCATCATGAAAATGAAATTGCTCAAGCTAAAGGAGCTACCGGAAAAATACCTGCGAAGTGGTGGATGCATGTTGCGTTTTTAACTGTTGATGGTGGTAAAATGTCTAAGAGCTTAGGCAATTGCTATCGAATAGAGGAATTAAAAGAAAAAGGATTTGAGCCTTTGGCGTATAGATATTTTTGCTTAAATTCTCATTATAAGAGTAAATTAAATTTTACTTTTGAAGCATTAAAGGCTTCTCAAACAGCGTTAAACAGGCTAAGAGAAGGAATTAAGCAACATGCGAATGGTGAGAGTAATATTGATTTAGAAGAAATAGAAAACTACAAAAAGCAATTTAATGAAGCCATTAGCGACGACTTAAATTCTCCTAAAGCTTTGGCGATTTTATGGGAAGTTGTTAGAAAAGAAGAAAAGTCTAATGATTATTTAGAGCTTATTAAAGATTTTGATAGAGTTTTAGGTCTTGATTTAGATATAGAAAAAATTAATGCTTTACCGAAAGAAGAAGAGGAGTACTCGGATGAAGTAAAAGCGTTGATAGAAGAAAGAAATATAGCCAGAGCTAGTAAGAACTGGGCTGAGGCTGATAGAATAAGAGATTTATTAAATTCTATGGGAGTAAAAATAAATGATAAAAAAATAGTATAGTTGAATTATAAAAAAGGCTTATAAAAAAATCGCACAATTCATAAAACGTTGTACTTTACCTCGCTCAACAAAAATATTTTTTGTGGAAAGTGTAGTGCTAAGTTAAAGGACGGAACGGAGCTTACGCTCACATCCTGGGCACCTTTAAAATGTGTTCTACATAGAGGGACAAAAAAGCAATTTTTGTTTCGCTATGTAAAGTACAACGCTTTATTCTAATCATAAACGAGTTTTTTATAGCCTCTTTTTTTAATCAATATTTTTTTCGTATTTACATTCTTGGTTTGAACAAATTA
>CAYYWT010000024.1:0-17005 GCA_964475435.1 uncultured Eubacteriales bacterium | reverse complement strand
AAGATTGTCTTCTTTCTGGTCTAACTTCCATAGGAACTTGGTATGTTGCACCACCTACACGTCTAGCTTTAACTTCTAATACAGGCATTACATTATTTAATGCTTCTTCAAAAGCTTCTAGTGCATCCTTTGAAGTCTTTTCATTAACAATGTTAAATGCATCATATACTATAGATTGAGCTACACCTTTTTTACCATCATACATAACTTTGTTGATTAACTTTGTAACAACTTTATTATTATAAATTGGATCAGGTAAAACTTCTCTTTGTGCTATAAATCCTCTTCTTGGCACTTTACTTCCCCCTTTCATAACAAAAAACTACGTTTTTTACTATTTAATAAATTATAAACAGCGATAAACTGTCTAAGGTACTCGGTCGCACGACCGTCAGCGCTCGTACTATCTATATAAAATCGTACAAGCTTGTTGCATTAAGACTGTACGAATTTTTATTTCTTAGGTCTCTTTGCGCCATACTTAGATCTTCCTTGTTTTCTATCGTTAACACCGGCAGTATCTAATACTCCACGGATAATGTGATATCTAACACCTGGAAGGTCCTTTACCTTTCCACCTCTGATTAAAACTACACTGTGTTCTTGTAAGTTATGACCAATACCAGGAATATATGAAGAAACTTCCATTCCATTAGTAAGTCTAACTCTGGCAATTTTTCTTAGAGCTGAGTTTGGTTTTTTAGGTGTAACAGTTTTAACAACAGTACAAACACCTCTCTTTTGAGGACAACTAATGTCTGTCTCAATTTTTCTCTTTGAATTTAAGCCTTTTTGAAGAGCAGGAGCTGTAGATTTCTTTTCAGCTGTGGTTCTTCCTTTTTTTACTAATTGATTAAAGGTTGGCACGTCTTTTTCACCTCCTTGACTTTTAACATACAGTACATATTTTACCATTGTTTTATGGAAATTGTCAACCATTTTAGAAAATATTTCTTTATATGCGTTACTGGTCAGATTTAATTACTTATAAAAAAGATAATATCATTAGTTTTCCCGCTCAAACACGTCCTCGTTGAAAAATTCGATTAAATTTTTATTTTGAATTTTTCAACTGTGGAACTCGCTCTTTAAACTAATGATATTATCTTTTTTTGAAACAATCAGTCTGACTAGTAATTATATGCAAAATGTAAAATACAACAACACCAAAATACCTAAAACAATCCTATAATAACCAAACACTTTAAAGTCATTTTTCTTTATATAGTTCATTAAAAATTTAATTGCAACTATCGAAACAATAAACGCAGTTACCATTCCTACTAGCAATATCATAAGTTCTGCTCCAGAAAAAGCAAAGCCAAATTTGAGCAGTTTTAAAAAACTAGCTCCGAACATAACCGGAATTGCTAAAAAGAATGTAAATTCAGCAGCAATTTCTCTTGATGTGCCAATTAACATAGCTCCAAGTATTGTAGCGCCGGACCTGGAAGTTCCGGGAATTAAAGCTAAAACTTGAAACAAACCTATTCCAAAGGCAGTTTTATATGTTAAGGTCTTTAACTCTGTAACTTCCGGCTTTTTATTTCTATTTTCAATTAAAATAAAGAATATACCATATAAAATAAGCATAATTGCAACTACCCACGAATTATCCAAAAACATGTCTATGGTATCTTCAAACAATATTCCGATTACCGCAGCAGGTAAACATGCAACGATAACCTTAAACCATAAAGTCCACGTTTGTTTCTTTTCTTCAGCAGTTTTACTAAGCGCAAAAGGATTTAATTTCCTAAAATACAATAAAACCACTGCTAGTATCGCTCCAAGTTGTATTACAACTAAAAACATCTTCCAAAACTCCGGAGTAACATTTAGCTTAATAAATTCCTCAGCTAAAATCATATGCCCCGTACTACTTATCGGTAACCATTCAGTTATCCCTTCAATTACGCCAAAAATAATCGCATTAATTATGTCTATCAATTTGTTACCCTCCTAAAAATTTTATTTCAAATTATCTCTTGCATAAAAGAATAAGTACTGTTGTGCAATTCCGGCATACGCTCCAAACTTTTCTTCCGAGTACTTTTGAATTTGATTAAGCGGTACTTCTTCTTTTATGTACAATTCTTCCATTATTCTCTTAATCCAAACATCAACCGGGAAAGCATCCGTTTTCCCCATAGAAAAAAGCATCACACAATCAGCAACTTTAGGGCCCACTCCCATTAATTTCATAAGTTCCCTCTTGCATTCTTTAGTAGGCAATTTAGCAACTTTCTCCAAATCAAAACCGTTATTTATAGCCTGACAAGTATTTACTATGTACTTAGCCCTAAAGCCAACTCCGGTTTCTTTTAATTCTTCCTCAGTCGCAATTTCCAGCTCTTTAGGAGTCGGGAAAGCAAACTTTCCATCTGTAATCTCTTTCCCGTATTTTTGAGCAATTTTTTCAACAGATTTCTTTATTCGAGGTATATTATTATTTGCAGAAATTATAAAAGAAATCAAAGTTTCAAATTTGTCTTGATTAAGTATTCTAATCCCCTCACCAAAACCAATAGCCTTATTTAACACTTCATCAGTCCTATAAAATTCTTTTATCTTTGAATAATCTCTATCTAAATCAAAATAATATTTAGCTTCTTCCTCAGATATTCCTAAAAACTCTACATTTTTTCCATCTTGCAAAACTTCACAATAATTTTCTCCTATTATTCCGGAGTAATGGTTTTCATTAATCTTATTCCATCTAAAGCACTCTCCGGATTCCGCAATTTGATTAATATCAAAATCATTTATTATCATATTTTCCTCTTTCCCTTAAAATCTTCTTCCACCTCCGCCGTGACTTACTCCACTACTGCCGTGGTGAGTTGACGAACCTCCACCTGATGAAGTATTTGCCGGCGGTATATAAACCTTCGACGTATGAGTATGTAAAAAGCTGTCTACTCTATTTGTTATTCTTATATCTTTCAAATAATGTTTAGCTTCAGATGCTTTTTTGATCATTCTATGTTTAGACAATGTAATAATCATAAATATTAAAGTTATTATCCCTGCAATAACAAATGCAATCTCAAAACTTATACCGCCATTTCTATGCGTATTGGAAACATAATAATCACCATTTAAGTCAATATCTGCATATTTATTACTATTCGGAATTCCAATACTTGCGTACTCTCCGGATAACCTTACAAACTCACCGGCACATCCGTAATAGTCTTCGGTCGTAATTTCATCGTACGTAGCATCTAAAATCTTATTTATACGGTAATCGTCATAAATAAGTTGAGCCATACCGGTAGTCGCAATATACATCTCTCTGTTATCCATATCAATCAAAAAAATTATTCCGTCATTTGTAGAATCAGTCCCAAATCCGTTATAATCATAAAAATCCTCAGCATATCTCATCGCAGAAGTAGAATTTTTAAGAGTCGTAACAATAGCCATATCTAAATCATAATTTGCAATAAATTCAGTAATGGAATTATACAAATTATCCTCTTCGGCAGTCGTCAATAAATCCGCAAAGTCATAAACTTTCTTGCTCGTATCTACCGTCGGAATATTTAACTTTGAAGTAGCAAAAGCAACATTAAGCAGTGATATAACCATAATCATAAAAACAATTATTTTTTTCAACTTTCGCCACCTCCTACATTAAATTCATAAGTAAAGATATAATTCCAAAACTGCCTAAAAATACTCCTAGTGCCCAAAGTAAAGCTTTAGGAACACAAACAGGAATATTTCCTATCATTTTACCCGTTTGACCGTTCATTGCGAAAGTGTGCATTTTATCTTTATATTTAATATTAAGTAACCAAACCGGAAACATTACGTAATCCGTGTTCAAATTGTCTATATCAACTTGTTCAGAATTAGTTACAATAGTATCGTACCCGACAATTTGATTTTTCAATTCATTTTTTATTGTCCCTGTCATTCGAAGTTTAGCTCTTTCGTACGCTTCATCATCATCAACATCATATTTTTCAGCCAAAAATCCAGATAAATACGACACCGAAAAATTCGTCAACTCCCCATAATTAAACGGTTCTATCGAATCCATAGTATCATCATCAAATTTCTTAGAACCATCAACCGGTACCTTTTCGAATTTCGCATTTCCGCCTCTTGCTACCCTATACGTATCCGTTTTTGTATAACGATAATCCCCCGAACGCCATGTTCTCGTTTTCGTTCCTAAGCATTCGATTTTACCATCAACATCACAATCATACAGCCAAAAAGGTATATAAATTCCGGATATTTTTTCTATTTGCTCTTTCTTAGCAAAATCTTTAGGAGCAAACAATTTACCTTTTGTACATTTCTTAAAAGCGTCTATTGCCTGTGTCTTTGTAGTTTTAAACGGAATAATAAATTTAGGCTCTAACATATCAGAAATGCGATTTTTTATAATAGAAGTACTACCACAATACACGCAAAAAGTAGCCGCCGTATTTTCGTCAGTAATAATTTTAGCCCCACAATTAGGACAACTATACTCATCTACGTCCATTTTCTTAGCAGAATATCTACTTCTTCGTTCCTCACGTTCTCTATTCTTAGCCTCAAACTTTTCAAGTTCTTCTAGAGTATATTCCGTTCCGCAATATTCGCATTTCCAATTACCCGTTTCAGGGTTAAACGGCAAAGACGCCGAACACGCAGGACATTTATGATCAGTTGCGTTCATTAAACTTCCTCCTCAGTTATTCAGCCTTCGTTCCGCAATTTGTGCAAAAATTTCCTGTCACTTCTGTTCCGCAATTACTGCAAAATTTCTTTTGAATAACAGGCGCACCACAATTACTGCAAAACTTTCCGCTTACAGGATTTCCGCATTTTGTACACACAGCTCCGTTAGATTTAATTGTTTCGTTCGGTGTAACCGTATTTTCCGGTTGACTTGGAGTAGCATTACTAATTGGATTTTGGTTTAGTACCGAAGGATTAGGTTGCATAGGCTGAGCATTATTAAACGCTGCTCCCATATTCATTCCGTTTGTCGCCATATTCATCATACCAATTCCCATAAAACCATTAGCAGCACCATTCGCATTATTGGCAGCCCCTTGTATAGCGTTAGCATATGCACCTGTAAGCACACCTTGTTGTTGGTAAGCATCTCCGCCAATTTCATAATTGTCAATTTTTTCACTCGACTCATCATCTAACGTTAAACTTTCAACAATAAACGATACTATCTTTATTCCACGTTCACGAATAGGTTTATCAAAAACTTCTTGATCCATTATTTGCTTAATTTCGTCAGTTTTATTAGGAAGTTCCAATACTTCAATTTTATATTTATCGCTACCAAGTCCATTCATAACATTAGAAAAAGCACCAACAACCTCAGACCTTATTTGTTCAACTAGCTGATCTTTTGTATAAACTTCAGAAAGGCCTGCAATTTTAGACATAAACAAAAACGGATCATCAATCTGAATTGTATATGTTCCGAAACATTTTACCTTTACACTCATAGCAATATAGCTATTCGTTCTAGCATTCATTATTGGATGTCCCCAGTCTTTATAAGGAACAGGATTCGGAGTACCGAACTTGTTACCGATTATCTCTTTTGTATTAAAGAAATAAACAGCTTGCTCTTTAGCAGTAGCACCATTATATGTAAATCTTTGCCACATTTCTTTAAACATTCCACCCCATTGTCCTGCAAACAAAGAAGGAGTAGAAGAACTGTCAAACGTATAAACACCTTCCTCAGCCGTCGCATCAACAATCCTACCATTATCGTAAATAATAGCCACCTGACCCGGTCCTACAATAATCGTACTTTTATTCGAAATAACGCCATTTGGCGTAGTTTTCTTTATCATTAATACATCATTTCCCATTTCTTCACAACGCAAAGCCTCTTTCCATTGATCAGATAATGTACTACTTACCGCTCCAAAAGCTGCTTTAATTAATCCCATAATATTACCTCCCGTTTTTTTAATATCCAAAGATATTATATACTTTTTTGTCGACTAATTTCAATCTATGTTCATTATTTTTTTCATATACATTGTATTGGAGTAAAATTTATTGCATTTGAACTACGGAATTTGCTTTAGTACTTTCATACAATGCTAAAAAAATATACATTTTTTCGATTACATAGAAAAAATGTATAGAACATAGAAGCTTGATACATTTCTGGGCCAAATGTGTATTTTACGTATGGATATTTTTATTTTTTTATGATAATATAATACTAATATTTAAGGAGGGGATTTTATGAATAATTCTGATGTAATTGTAGATATGTACGGAAGTAAAGAACAAAGCATTTCAGACGTATTTTCAAAAATTTTCGGTTGGATGTTCGGCGGACTTTTAGTAACCGGAGCCACTGCGTTTTATACTGCTACTACGCCTTGGCTTCTAGAAAAAATTTTTACCAATAATATTTATTGGATAGGGCTTTTAATTGCTGAACTTGTACTGGTAATCGTACTTACCGCAAGAGTCCATAAAATGAGTAAGGGTGCTGCAATAACTTCATTTTTACTATATTCAGTAGTAAACGGTCTAACCCTTTCAACCATATTTTTAGCCTATACCTTCGAATCAATTGCCAGCGTATTTTTTATAGCTGCCGGAATGTTTGGAATAATGGCGTTATACGGTTATACTACAAAGAAGGATTTATCTAAAATCGGTTCGATTTTACTTATGGGATTAGTAGGAATAATACTTGCAAGCTTAGTAAATCTATTTATACTAAATAATACTTTTTCATTTATAATAGCTATACTTGCCATTGTCATCTTCGTAGGATTAACGGCATATGATGTCCAAAGAATAAAATCAATGGCTTATCAAATCGGAAACGACAACGAATTTACTACAAAATTCGCAATAATCGGAGCTTTAACTCTATATTTAGATTTTATCAATTTATTTTTAGAGTTACTTAGAATTTTCGGAAAAAGCAGAGACTAAAAAAGGTGGACTTTAGTCCACCTTTTTTATATCTCACTTAGCATCTCCATTTGAGACTTTAAAATCGCCTCAACCTTTGCTTTATACACTTGCATCTCTTTTCGTAAATTCTCAACTTCAGCTTTTGCGTCAATAACTTCTTGGTTAGAAAATTCACGATTCTTTTGAGCCAAAAATTCAGCCTCTTGGATTATATTTTCAGCCTTTTCCTGAGCATTCTTTTTAATTTCTTCAGCAGAAGTTTGAGCATTTATCATAGCAGTTTTCAATACTTCTTCCATAGCTTTATACTGGCTAATCGCATCATTCATTAACGAAATCTTATCCTTTAATTCAATATTTTCTTTATATATAGTCTCATAATCCGCTCTAAGTTTATCATAAAATTCGTTCACCGAACGCTTAGAATATCCTATTCCGCCTTTAAACTCGTTTTTTTCTAATTCAAGTGGTGTAAGCATATCAATCCACTCCCTTTCCTAATAAATGTGCAATAACACAATAAGGTCCATACACATAATGTGCGGACCTTACTAACTCCCAATATTACTTTATCCAGGAAAACGTTCCCTTGTTTTTATCTTCTTTTGCTGTGTTTAAAATATCAACATTATAAGGTACTAACAAAAATATAGACGTAGAAACTTTTTCAATATGACCGTCTATGCCATAAACTGCACCGCTTAAAAAGTCAATAAGCCTTCTAGCAGTATCCTTGTCCGCATATTCCAGATTTATTACTACCGGTTTTTTCTCCTTTAAGTGATCACATACATCTTGAGCATCATCAAATGAATTCGGTTGCATAACAACTAGTTTAAGTTGATTCGCATCAGAAAGATTAACCACTTTAGAATTTTTCTTAAATGGATTAGCATTTCCCTTTACATTTTCTTGATTACTATTTGATGTATTTGAACTGTAACCTTCCTCTTCCATGAGTTCTTCTTCATTATCGAAGCCGACTAAATTCAACATCTTGTTGATTAAAGCTGACATATTCAAACCTCCCTGCGTATTTTTTATATTGATTTTCACTCAATATATCTCTTTAGTATTCATTCCAACCCATATATCGTCATCGTAATAAAAAACTTTAGTTATTTTTCAGAAATAATTATTTTTTTAGAATTAACCTTAGACGCATCTAACGCAATTTCATCATACAAAAATAAACTGCTGTCTTTTCCTTCGATAATTGCTTCTCCGTTCCAGTTTGCAACCACTTCTATATCTTTTTCTATAACGCGATTACCATTTACCGTAAAAATCTTATTTCCATCTTCAGAAAACTTTATAGATTTAGATGGTACTTTCATCCCACTTTCATTATCCCAAATTATATCCACTTTTACTTTTCGATAATTAATTAAACTTTCAATCCCACGATTAATTCTAAATGTAATAACGGCTTTGTCATCTTCGAAACTTAAAAATTCAACTTTTCCGGTAATTTCATCCTGACTTATCTCCGAAAATCTCAATTTTACCTTCTTATCAACAGCAGTATTTAGTGCTTCTTCCGAACCGGACACAACAGTTATATACCCTTCTATATTATCTACTATTTTAAATGAATTAGGTTTTATAGAACCTACAAGTTCTCCAACCGGTATATTTAACTCCTCTAAAGTCGATACATCGTAATCGGAAACTGCTTTTTTGGCAAAAACATTTTCATATCCGTCTAACTTATATGCAACTGTTCCCGCAATCGGAGCAGTTAATTCTTGCTGAGAATACGTAAGTTGCGCTTCATATTTCTTTAATTCTTCATAATATGTACGCTCTGCCGATCCCTTTGCACTGTTCTCACCTATAATTGAAGACTTTTTATTAAGTTTTGTTTCTATTTTATTTTTCGTCTCTTTAAGCGCCGAAAAACTTTCATTATAATTACTTACCGCCAATTTTTCCAATATTTCATTCGATTCATTATCTAATAGCATTATATCTTTGTTAAAAATACTAGGTGTCGAAAAAGCACTCATTTTTTTCGTAATTTCCTTTATTTTACTAGAAATAACCTCACTATTATCATTTTTTACTACTGCAACCGCCTGACCTTTAGAAACTCTTTCTCCCTCGTCCATAACCGGATATAATTCACCATCTAAGTTACTTGTAACAATTTGTTCGTTTCTAGTTATATAGCCATATACTGTTTCAGCCATTTCTAAATTTCCATATACAATATTCGTAGTTTCTATGGACTGCGCAAAAAAGGTGTAGACAAACATTATAATATATGCACATATTAATGCAATTATTACAACTCTACCCCATCTTATTCCTCTTTTTTTCCTTCGATAAACCTTATTTGCGGTATCCATACTTCCTCCACTTTATCTTTAGTAAATTTTCAATAAACCTCTATAATATTTGATTTGAACTCTCTACAAAGTCAAATGGCTGATCTTCAGTTCCTAACATCGTTTTTACATTTTTAGTTGGAATAATAGTCGCAATAGCATGTTTATAAATAAGAGATTGCTTTCCATCATTTTCAAGCATTATAACAAAATTATCAAACCCTTTTACTATTCCTCTATATTGAAAACCACTAGTTAAGTATATACTTACTATAACTTTATCCTTTCTAGCCTGATTTAAAAATAAATCCTGTAAATTCGCCATATTTATTCCTCCTCGTAATAATTAATAATATCTTCTAAAACTTCATTTATATCACGCTCAACATCTATCCATTTTAACCCATTAGTCCGCTTAAACCATGTAACTTGGCGTTTAGCATATCTACGCGATTCTTGCTTTATAGAAGCAATCGCATCATCAAAACTGATTTCTCCTTCAAAATACTTTAAAAATTCTTTATATCCAATAGCTTGAAAAGAAGTAACTTTTCCTTCATTTTTAAGCTTACCGATTATATTTCTTGCCTCATCTTCCAAACCATTTTCGACCATCAAATCTACTCTACGGTTTATTCTATCATATAGTCTCTCACGTTCAATCCATAAACCTACAATTTTATAATCGTATTTTTTTTCTATTTCTTTAGACAATTTTTGATGTTCAGAAATAGTAATTCCAGTAGCCTCAAACACTTCTAACGCTCTTATGATACGTTTTGTATCATTTAAATGAAGTCTATTATATGTATCAATATCTACCTCTTTAAGTTTCGCATATAACCCTTCATTTCCTTCAAGTTCAGCTATTTTTTCAAGTTTTTCTCTTATTTCTTTATTTTCAGCAGTTTCATCATATTTTATTTCTTCAGTTACACTATTTATATACAAGCCGGTTCCACCAACAAAAATAGGTACTTTCCCTCTCGACAGTATATCTTCTATACATGCTGTCGCCATTTCTTTATATTGAACAACACTAAAATTCTCTCCTAATTCAAGAAAATCAATTAAATGATGAGGAATTCCTTGCATTTCCTCTATATTGGGCTTTGCAGTTCCTATATTCATATATTTATAAATCTGCATAGAATCAGCAGATATTATCTCTCCATCTAATCTTTTTGCCAATTCTACTCCTATTTTCGTTTTCCCGGACGCAGTAGGTCCGGCTACAACCAAAACTTTAGACTTCATAAAAAAACCCCTTTAATTTTACTACGTTTTAGTTTATCACAATTGATTAGTTTAAGCAAGTCACTAAAAAAAGAGCCTTTATGTAAAATATCACATTCAAAACTTATTGACAACTGCCATTTAGTGTTGTATAATCGTTATGTTAAGTTTATATTTCTTAATCTACTATTTTATTTTTGTGGAGGATTTTAAAATGATCATTGAGAATGTAAAGTTTAAACTCACAGCTAATAATGCTCTTATTCTTTCTTATCTAGCAACTTATAAAAGTGCGAAAATACTTGTCAACGGCTGCTGGGTATCAACTGAAAAGTACGACATCTACGGAGCTCCTATACTTCCAGACACGACAATAGATTTATTCCGAAACGAATTGCTAATTGCTGAAAGTCTTGGAAAAGACCACTTTATCCAGGTAAAATACAATGAATTTCTACCTTCTTATTCAAGCACACTCTTTAGTAATGTCGGCTATATCGAATTAAAACTACACTCTATGCGTGGATTTATCGACTACTTAACAGACATACAGCAGTATCGAAAAGCTTATCCGGATTACAACAATTTTGGGGAATACATACTTTATGGTAAATTCCTTATCAAAAAGGATGGTTCTATATGGGTTTTAGAAAAGTCATATGAGTTACCTATAATTTTTAGTCTTAACGATTTTAGTGCTACTCATAAAAACTTTTCAGTTTCTCCATTTCCTGTTGATTGTCTTACAAATTTCTGCCAGTTATGCCCTTATTGTTTGCAGGAACTTACATTAAAAGATATACTTTTTGATAACATTGATTGGAACAACACACCAAACATTTCGCATAGAGGATGTCTTCAGTATAGCAATTCTTTAAAAAACGAGGCATTTATTTTATCTGTTATGCACAACACCGGTTGGAAAGATTGTAATTACGATTATTTCTCAGATACTGAAGGAACCCCTCATTTCACTGTTCATACTCAAGACGGTGAAATAGAAATGAGTTGGCAAAACAATTTTATTACACTCAAGTTTAGTAAAGATTTCTCATATTTTCCAATGAGTATATTAAACGGCAAAGACGTAAAAAATGAAAATAGGATCATCAAAATTTCAGGAATTTATCAAGCAAATAATTGCTTAGCAAAAGTGTATAAATATTTACATTAATTTTTAAATAAAAAAGGCGGACTGAAGTCCACCTTTTTTATTTTTCTATAGGTTTTAGCATAATATGTACATCATCCAACTGATTTTTATACACTCTAGACGGTGCACCCATAAGTAAATCTCTAGCTTTACTATTTTTCGGGAAAGCAATTACTTCTCTTATGCTATCCTCTTGAGCAAGTAACATAACCATTCTGTCAAGTCCGGGAGCAGCTCCGGCATGAGGTGGAGCACCATATTGGAACGCATTATATAAAGCACCAAACTTAGCTTCAACGTGTTCTTTAGTATAACCCGCAATTTCAAACGCTCTCTCCATAATTTCTACATCGTGATTTCTAACAGCACCGGACGCAAGCTCATAGCCATTACATACCAAGTCATATTGCCAAGCGTAAATATCCAAAGGATCTTTCGTATTTAACGCTTCTAGTCCGCCTTGAGGCATCGAGAAAGGATTATGATTAAATTCTATCTTTCCTTCATCATCTTTTTCATACATAGGGAAATCAACTATCCAACAGAACTTATAAGTATTCTTTTCTAATAAATCAAGTCTCTTTCCAAGCTCAATTCTAACTCCACCGGCAATTTTATTAATCGCTTCTTCAGTATCAGCCATAAAGAAAACAGCATCATTTGCATGAACTTTATCTAACAATACTTTTCTCATTTCTTCAGTAACAAACTTAGTTATTCCACCATTAAACGTCATATCTTCATTAACTTTAATATAACCAAGTCCCTTTGCGCCACACTCATTAACTGCAAACTCAGTCATTTGGTCAAAGAACTTTCTAGTTTGAGTAGCACAATTCGGAACAATAATCATTCTAACAGTCTTGTCCTTAAACGCAGCAAATTCAGTATCTTTAAATAGTTCAGTAGCATCCTCGATAATAAGCGGATTCCTTAAATCAGGTTTATCTGAACCATATTTCTTCATAGCTTCCTTAAACGGAATTTTAATTAATCCATCTTCGCTAACTGACCAATTTGTATGCTTTCTAAACGTATTTAGTACAACATTTTCAACAGCCTTAAGCACATCTTCTTGAGTCGCAAATGACATTTCCAAATCCACTTGATAAAATTCTCCCGGCGATCTGTCAGCTCTAGGATCTTCATCTCTAAAACATGGCGCAATTTGATAATACTTATCAAAGCCTGACATCATCAAAAGTTGTTTAAACTGTTGAGGAGCTTGAGGCAAAGCATAAAACTCTCCCGGATGAAGACGACTTGGAACTAAAAAGTCTCTTGCTCCTTCCGGAGAAGAACTTGTTAAAATAGGCGTTTGTACCTCAATAAATCCCATATCGTCCATTATTTCACGAACAGTTTTCATAATCTTCGCTCTAAACACAATATTATTATGAATTTTCTCATTTCTCAAATCAAGGAATCTATATTCAAGTCTTAAATCTTCTCTTACGTCTTGATCAATATTAATCTCAAACGGCAAAACGTTTTTAGACTTACCGCATACAGTAATCTTAGACGGAACAATTTCAATATCTCCTGTCGGAAGATTAGGATTTTTATTAGAACGCTCACGAACAGTACCGGTAATAGAAACCGTACTTTCCGTATTTATCCCTCTAATAATCTTCATATTTTCCTCATCTTCAGTTATAACAGCCTGAGTAATACCAAAATGATCTCTTATATCCAAGAAAATAACAGATCCTAAATCTCTTATAGTCTGTACCCACCCGGCTATTCTTACTTCTTTACCAACATCAGCCATTCTAAGTTCATTGCAATAATGCGTTCTGTACTCATTCATAAAATTCTCTCCTCTCTTAAAAATAAAAGCCCCTAAAGTAGTAAAAACTACTCTAGGGACGAAAGTATCTCTTCCGTGGTACCACCCACATTTTAACTCTTAGTCTATAACGTAACCATACGATCTCGCTTCATCACGAAACTGCTCAAAAGTGTCTTCAAATTACTTTAGTTAGAAACATCACACCAACTCTGTTTCCTCTCTTAAACTCAGTTTAATTTTACTCCTCTTTATCAACGCCTTCGTCTTATTCTAAATCTATCTTCGTCAAAAGTCAACCTAAAAAGTCAATTTTGTTAAATTTAGGGTTACTATTCAGTCTATTTGTTTTAAAAAGATAATATCATTAGTTTAAAGAGCGAGTCGTACCGGAGAAAATTTCATAATTAATTTCAGTTAAAATTTTCTCCGAGGACGTGTTTGAGCGGGAAAACTAATGATATTATCTTTTGATAAGTAATTAAGTCTGACTAGTAACAATTTAGGTACAATACATTATGAAACATTTTTACAGTCCCTAAATTTCGTCATAAGTAATATCACTAGGAACTCTCGACTGTCTATCCGGATCGTCCGTTTTGTAAATATCTTGACTCTTTGAATAGAAGTATACATACATATCATTTACTAAAAGCTTATAATTTTTTTCAGTCGTCGGAACCCAAACATGGTACACTGTTCCTTTTATTACTGACGAATCTTTTAATTTACTAACTTCATATAATCCGTTCCTTAATCCATATAAGAAGTCGTCTTCGTATAATTCTTCGCCTATTGTTTGTCTTATTCTGGTTAAAACATCTTGTTTTGCAAATAATTGTTCAACTAACCCTTCATTATCATATACAGGCGAATCTTTCACGAATTTTCCTATTATTGTATTTTCAGAGCTCATATCAAGATTTCCTCCAAGTACTGACGTAATTTCCATCCAGTCATCAACTATTGTAAACGTAATTTTATCTTGATTAGTTCCATATCCGTAAACATACGTTGCTGTATTGGTAGACGTTATTTCTGCTGTTCCTTCAAATGTATCACTTATTGAATAATAATTAGATGTTAACTTAAAGTCAAACGATGTCGCCATTTGATGATTTATCTCGAGCGTAGCTCCGAGTGATGAATGCGTCTTTGTTCTATTCCAAGTTCCGGTAAAGTCTTTATTTTCTTCATTAGACGGATTTTCTATCGGCACTATTACAACTCCTGAAGCATTTATATATCCAAATTTCCTATCCAATATAACCTTCGCTGTTCCTTCGCTTGAAAATGGTTCAACTCTATCATATAAAAGATCACATACTTTATTTCCGTTTCTATCTATAAATCCATACTTACCGCCTTTTCCTACTGCGATTATACCATTAGATATTTCTCCGCAAAAATAGTAATCAACCGGTATCACTTCTTTTCCTTCAGTATTTATGTATCCCCATAATCCGTCCTTTTTAACCTTCGCGATTTTCTCTCCCATAAAATTATTCGCTGAATCGTAAATAAGAGGAATTTTTACGTGTCCGTTTTTATCTATATATCCCCATTTCCCGTCTTTCTTTACTAAAGCTAGTCCTTGATAATATTGGTTTTTTACGTCATATTCTACATACGGAGCTTGTGAATCAATATACTCATCTTGTTTCCTTTTTTCTTCCTCCGCCTTCTTCTGAGCTTCTTCATCAAGTTTCTTCTGTTCTTCATTTCTCGCAATAACTATTTTGGTAAACTCAGCATTTTCAAAAACCAACATAAAAATCCCGCAAATTGTAATTGACGCTACCAAAATTCCAATTAAAATTTTAATTTTTAGTTTCATAATCCTTCCCACCTCTTTTAATAAATCGGCATTTTTTCTAAAATATTAACACAAAAGGGACGTAAAAAACTCGTTTATCATTAGTATAAAGCACACAGCTTTATTAACTCTTGAGTCCTTTATAGCCACTTTTTATCTATTACTATTCTTCACTTTTTTCTTCTTCAACCTTTTCAAGTTTCGCAACAGAAATTTCATACGCTACTTTTTTAACAGCATTTCCGTTTTCGTCTTTCTTTTCGTATTCTCTGCTTTGTACTCTACCATAAACTCTAATCTTTTCTCCAACATTAAAGCTTTCGCAGTATTTAGCATTTCTTCCCCAAGCGATACAAGGAATATAATCAGACTTATTATACGCACGGTTAACCGCAACCAATAAATCACTTATTTCCCTTCCAAAAGGAGTTTGACGATAATTCGGTTTCTTACAAACAAATCCCTCTAAATATATATCATTTTTATCTTCTTCTTCGGCAACATCTGTAATCAAGATTTCTCTCGCAAAAACCATAAGTACAAGCTTACTTTTTCCACCTTCCGGATTATTATATGATCTAAATTGACCATTTAATTTTACAATAGTACCGGAAATCAGACTATCTAGCATCAAAAGCCTTTCTGAAAAAATTACCGGGATAACATCCACGCTCCCACTCAATCTTTTTACTTCCAAGCTAAACTCATAAAATTTTTCTCCGTACACTTCGTGACTAAGCTTAGGTTCTTCTACCACTTTCCCTAATAATAACACCTTGTTATTCTCCATTAGTAAATTAGTCAACTTAAATCTCTCCTCTCAAGTAACTCAATATGTAACATTATATGCAACATATATCAGTTATGCGATTGTAACTTTATTGTTTTTTCAAAAAGTATAGATATATTTTAACATATATTTCATAAAAATGGAAGAGTTTTTAGTTAACATTTTTAAATTATGTAAATTATTTTTTGAGTATAGGTAATTTTTCTCCTTTAAAATACCTTCCACCTTTCATTCCTAAAGTTAAAAAAAGTAATTGAAATCCCTAGACAAAAAAAGAAGGACTTTGAAAAAATCAAAAATCCTTCTAATAATTTTGTGAGTGTCTCAATAATTTTTCAGTAATCAGTACTACTCTTCAAAAACAATCCACCCAACACAACCATTATTATGATTATACAAAAAATCATAATACCCAAAAGAAGCAAGTGGCTCAATGGAGCTTAAGGACTTGAAACAAGCACCGGCCGCTATAAAGTCGCCGTCACCATATGTCACAATCTTATACGTATTACCTAAATCATAAACCCCCAAAACTTCTCTGCGACCTGTTGGTTCTAACTTTATCTCTGACTTAGCTGAATTGCTATAATTTCCTAACTCCTTAGAGTCGCAACATACCCATTTCCAAGCTGTTTCAACTTTTACTCCGTCTGCTACTAATTTCTTTATGATAACTCCAAGGAACGCGGTATATTCCAAAGCAGTACCAAGGCGACTTTTTCTGGTAGGATTAAGTTCTTTAGCCATTCTATCCCACCATTCGCAAGGCTTTCCTACTGCAGGATTATTTCCCTTAATATAACAAATTCCATTGCCATTTTCATCAAACGACGGGTCATATATAGGCTTATAAAAGTCATTTATTCCAAAATTAATTGCACTACAAAGTAACTTCTTGAATTCTATTTCTTTTTATAAATTGCAATATTAAATTACCGTTTTATTACGCACATAGTTCTTTCAGTAT
>CAYYWT010000023.1:0-17299 GCA_964475435.1 uncultured Eubacteriales bacterium | reverse complement strand
AATACTGAAAGAACTATGTGCGTAATAAAACGGTAATTTAATATTGCAATTTATACTTAGGACTTTTTTTCTAAAAAGCCTTGAAAACTTTGACATTATGTGCTAGAATATACATCGTTGACTAAGTATGTTAAATAAGATTTAACGGATATAGAATTTTGAAAGAAGGTGAATTTGATGAAAGAAGGAATACATCCTAAATGTGTAGAATCAGTTGTTAAGTGTGCTTGTGGAGAAACTTTTACAACGACTTCGACTAAACCTGAGCTACGTGTTGAAATTTGTTCAAAATGTCATCCTTTCTACACCGGTTCTCAAAAGAATACAGTTGTTGGTGGAAGAAGTGAAAGATTTAAGAAGAAATTTAATATTACTGATGAAGACTAAAAGAAAGAGCCTTATTAAGGTTCTTTTTTTGTGTTAAAAATTTTCTTTACGCATATATTTGTTTTGAATAAGTATGCCAAAGGAGTGGAGCGTATGGAAGTTTTAAAGTTTGGTTCGAGTGGACCTAAAGTTATGTTGATACAAAGTGTACTAAAAACATTAGGTTTTTATACAGGAGAAGTTGACGGAATTTTCGGTTCAAATACACAAGGAGCTGTAAAAAGGTTTCAAAGAAATTTTTCGTTACCAAATGATGGAGTGGTTGGAGAAATGACTTGGAATTTACTTATACCATATATTAATGGCTATAGAAGATATACAGTAAGGCGTGGAGATACGTTTTACAATATAGCAAGACGTTTTTCTACGACTAATGGGAGAATTTCAGCTGCTAATCCTGCTGTTTCTCCGACTAGGCTTATGCCGGGGCAAAGCATTATTGTCCCTTTTGGGAATATTGTGAAAACGAATATAAATTATACATATGATATTTTTAGTAGAAATGTTGAATCGTTGAAAATTGTATATCCTTTTTTAAATATAACGAGTATAGGAAAAAGTGTATTGGGTAAGGAGATAACTTGTATTAGGGTGGGAAACGGATTAAATGAAGTATTTTATAGTGGCTCTATTCATGCGAATGAATGGATAACGTCTGTTTTATTAATGAAATTTATTGAGAATTTTTGTAAAGCGTATGTAAATAATACGAAATTGTATGGATTTGATGTTAGAGAAGTTTTTAGTAATTCGTCGATATATATTGTTCCGATGGTAAACCCGGACGGAGTAGATTTAGTGACCGGAGGAATGGATACATCGTTAGAAGCATACCAAAACGCAAAAATAATTGCTGAAAATTATCCGGCTATACCTTTTCCTGATGGTTGGAAAGCTAATATTGATGGGGTTGATTTAAATTTACAATTTCCTGCCGGTTGGGAAAATGCAAGACAAATTAAGTTTGCTCAAGGATTTACAACTCCGGCTCCGCGTGATTATGTTGGAAATGGGCCACTTACTCAACCGGAAGCGATTAGTATGTATGATTTTACATTAGCGCACGATTTTAGGCTTATTTTAGCTTATCATACGCAAGGAAGGGTTATATATTGGCGATTTTTGGACTATTTACCGCTACAATCTCGTGAAATTGGGGAAAAATTTGCTGACATAAGCGGTTATCTTTTGGAGAGTACGCCTTATTCTTCAGGATACGCCGGATACAAAGATTGGTTTATACAAAATTATAATAGGCCGGGATATACGATAGAGGTAGGCTGGGGAACAAATCCTCTTCCGATTTCACAGTTTAATACTATTTATTCAGAGAATGAGGGAATTTTGATTACGGGGGCGGTAATTTAATGAATAAAAATTAAGTATTGAAATAAAAGTTAAGATTTCCTGTGTTGCTAAGATTTACATAAAGGCAATGAAATAAAAAAATAGAAAACATATATAGAATAACTTTTCATAAGGGGTTGGAGTACATATGAAGAAATTCTGTATATGTTTTCTTGTATTTTTAGGACTGATTTTATCTAGAGCATCAGCAATGGAAGTAAGACTTAATTGGGGTACTTTTAATATGCCGGAAGATCCTGTTGTTGTTAATGATAGGATTTTAGTGCCGTTGAGAGTAATTGCCGAGATTTTCGGTTGTAATGTAAAATGGGACGAGAGTTTTGTTGTTACCGTTACAAATAATGAGAGTGAATTGATTTTGCCGATTAATTCTACAAAGGTAACAATAAATAGAGAGACTTATGAGCTAGATGCTCCGGCAATTTTAAAAAATGATACTACTATGATTCCGCTAAGATTTATTTCGGATTACGTTGATGCTGAGGTGGAATGGCATGAAGATAGCGGAATTGTGAACTTTATAATAAATAATGAGGAATTAAAGCAAAGAGCTGAAACAGTTAGCAGAAGTTATGCTAATAGAACAAAATATCCTAATGCGTTAAATAAAAAAATAGTAATAGATGCCGGACATGGTGGTACAGAAGTTGGAGCAACATATGGCGGAATATATGAAAAAGATATTAACTTAGCCATAGCTAAAGTTGTTCAAAAGGAACTTGAAAAGCAAGGTGTAAAAGTATATATGACACGTACGACTGATGTTACGACCAGTCTTGCATCAAGAGCTAATTTAGCTAATAGTATAAATGCTGATTTGTTTGTGAGTGTGCATAATAATGCTATGCCTAATAAATCGAGCATAAACGGAACTGAGGTTTTATATCCTACCAGTACAATTGTTAAAAACGGGATTTCCTCGTATAGCTTAGCGACTAAGTTGCAAGATACTGTTTCGAGTTTAGCGGGAACATATAACAAAGGAATTATAAATAGAAATAATTTATATGTACTAAATCATACTAAGATGCCGTCAGTTATTGTTGAAGTTGCATATATGACTAACTCAGGAGATTTAGCGAAATTAAAAGATAGTGCTTTTTTAGAAAAAGCGGGTAAGTCTATTGCTCAAGGAATTTTAGAAAGTTTTTAAATATGTAGTTACAGGTCAGACTTAATTACTTATCAAAAGATAATATCATTAGTTTTCCCGCTCAAACATGTCCTCGGTAAAAAATTCGATTAAATTCTTATTTTGAATTTTTTACCGGTACGACTCGCTCTTTAAACTAATGATATTATCTTTTTAAAACAAGTAGACTGAATAGTAACAATATGTAATCTAAGAGCTTGGGATAATCTACGCTACAGCCTGTTTAAGCAGTTACACATCAGAGATTAAACTTTAATCTAATACCTGACATTACACCACTACAACAAACCTTTACTCGACTAGTAAAAGTACCTGTACGAATAATAGCAATCATGCTTACCGCAATTACTCGTTAGCCATAACCCTTAAAATAAGTAAGAGCTTTGATGAAGAGGGAGGATGCCCCCTCTTTATCAAATTGACCTACGGAACTAATACTACTCTTAGCTCGACCACAGGAGATAATTTACGATACTGTGATGAGGATATCCCACGACAGCACCTGCCACTACCCAAAGCAGTCTGCTCGCCGGCTTGTATAGAACTTCATAATCCCGTACAAACCTTTGACCGAAAAATATAAAGCGATTTTAGCGCCCCATATTCCTCTTGGCTCAACTATCACAAACCCTTATGCACTTATTATGTGCATATTTTTTTTAATTATTATAAGAAAAATATGGAATTTTAATGATATTATCTTTCGTAAAACCTTCAGTATGAAAAATTAAAGTTTTAAAAAATATAGTAACTTTTGTCGAATTTATGGTACAATAATTAGATGAAAGGAAGATTTTTATGGAATATATAAAGATAAAAGGTGCTAAAGAAAATAATTTAAAAAATATAGATGTAACAATTCCAAGAGATAAGTTTGTTGTAATTACCGGACTTAGCGGTTCGGGTAAGTCTTCTTTGGCTTTTGATACAATATATGCAGAAGGGCAAAGAAGATATGTTGAGTCTTTGTCTGCTTACGCAAGACAGTTTTTAGGGCTTATGGAGAAACCGGATGTTGAATATATAGAAGGATTATCTCCGGCGATTTCTATTGATCAAAAGACGACAAGTAAAAATCCGCGTTCTACGGTTGGAACAGTTACGGAAATTTATGATTATTTAAGATTATTATATGCTCGAATTGGTCATCCTCATTGCCCTAATTGTGGAAAACCGATTACTAAACAATCTGTTGATCAAATTACGGATAATATTTTAACTATTCCTTTAGGAAGCAAAATTCAAATTCTAGCTCCGGTTATAAGAGGGAAAAAAGGTGAGCACGTAAAAATATTGGAAGATGCGAGAAAAAACGGATATGTAAGAGCTAGAGTTGATGGAAAAGTTATAGATTTAGAGGAAGAAATAACGTTAGATAAACAAAAGAAACATAATATTGAAATTGTTGTAGATAGAATTATTATGAAAGAAGACGCGGGAAAACGTATTGCTGAGTCGGTTGAAACTGCTTGTGCTTTGGCTAATAATTTGGTTTTGGTTGATGTAAACGGTGCTGAAGAAATGCTTTTTTCTCAAAATTATGCTTGCCCTGATTGCGGTATTAGTATTGAAGAAATAGAACCTCGTCAATTTTCTTTTAATAGTCCTTTTGGAGCGTGTCCTAAATGTTTAGGCCTTGGAAGTTTATTGGAAATTGATCCTGAAAAAGTAATTACAGAACCGCATAAAAGCTTAAATGAGGGCGTTATAAAGGTCGGAGGTTGGAATTCCGGAAATGAGGAAGGGTATTCTACTATGTATATAAAAGCTTTGGCGGAGCATTATAAGTTTAGTATGGATACGCCGTTTGATGAATTGCCGAAAAAGATAAGGGATATTTTGCTTTATGGAACCAAGGGTGAGAAAATTAAAGTAGAATATGAACGTCGTTATGGTCAAGGGTCTTTTATGAGTAGTTTTGAAGGGATTATTAATTCTCTTATGAGAAAATATAAGGAAACGACTTCACAAACTATGAAAGAGTACTATGAAGGGCTTATGACTGATTGCGTTTGCCCTGAATGTGAAGGAAAGAGACTAAAAAGGGAAACGTTGGCTGTTACTGTTAATAATAAAAATATTTACGAATTAACCAGTATGTCTGTTTTACAAATAAAAGACTTTATGGAAAATTTAGAAATGACGAAGAAAGAAGAAAAAATTGCATATCAAATTTTAAAAGAAATAAAAGCCAGAATTCAATTTTTGATTGATGTAGGACTTGACTATTTAACTTTATCGAGAGCGTCGGGTACGTTATCCGGTGGAGAGGCGCAAAGGATTCGACTTGCGACTCAAATCGGCTCAGGTCTTACAGGAGTTTTATATATTTTGGATGAACCGAGTATTGGACTTCATCAAAAGGATAATGAAAAGCTTATTGCTACGTTAAAACATTTAAGAGATTTAGGAAATACGTTAATTGTTGTTGAACACGATGAGGATACGATGTATGCGGCAGATGAGATTATAGATATTGGACCGGGTGCTGGGATACATGGCGGGGAAGTAATAGCACAAGGAAATGTTGAAGAAATAAAGGCGAATGAGCGTTCAATTACAGGGGCTTATTTAAGTGGAAGATTAAAAATAGAAGTGCCTAAAGAACGTAGAAAAGGAAACGGGAATTTCTTAAAAATAGTAGAAGCACAAGAGAATAATTTAAAGAAAGTAAATGTAGATATTCCGCTTGGCGTATTTACCTGTGTTACAGGAGTATCCGGTTCGGGAAAGAGTTCGCTTGTTAATGAGATTTTATATAAGACATTAGCGAATAAGTTAAATCATGCGAATTTAGTCCCTGGTAAGGTTAAAGAGATAAAAGGATATGAAAATTTAGATAAAATAATTAATATTGACCAATCGCCGATTGGTAGGACTCCGCGTTCTAACCCTGCGACATATACCGGTATGTTTGATTTGATTAGAAAGTTGTTTGCTGAAACTAACGAAGCGAAGATGAGGGGGTATAACCAAGGTAGATTTAGCTTTAATATTCGTGGCGGAAGGTGTGAGTCTTGTAGCGGAGATGGAATTATAAAAATTGAGATGCATTTTTTACCGGATGTTTATGTACCGTGCGAGGTTTGTAAGGGGAAAAGATATAATAGAGAAACTCTGGAAGTAAGGTATAAAGGAAAGAATATTCACGAGGTACTGGATATGACTGTTGAAGAAGCTCTAGAGTTCTTTAAAAATCTTCCTTCTATTTATAATAAGGTAAAAACATTATATGATGTAGGGCTTGGATATATAAAACTTGGTCAGCCTTCTACAACATTATCGGGAGGTGAGGCTCAAAGAATAAAACTTGCGACTGAGTTAAGTAAGAGAAGTACCGGAAAGACTATGTATATTTTAGATGAACCGACTACCGGACTTCATATGGCGGATGTAGATAAGCTAATTAGCATATTACAAAGATTAACTGATGCCGGAAATACGGTTGTTGTTATTGAGCATAATTTAGATGTAATTAAGACTGCTGATTATATTATTGATTTGGGTCCTAACGGAGGAATAAGAGGTGGACAAGTAATTGCAAAAGGAACTCCGGAGGAGGTTGCTAAAGTTAAGAAATCCGGTACGGGAGAGTATTTGAAAAAAATACTTGGTTAATTAGATGAAAATTGTATTTTTTTGAAAATAAAAGAGACAATAACTAGTAACTAAAAAAATTTATGGAGGAAAAATATGAGACAAAAAATTGCGTTACTGGTTATTTTTACTTATTTTTTTATAGGAACTAATTTGATGAAAAAAGTTGATGTTAAGACTATTTCTTATTGGGGGTCAAACGGGGACGAGGTAATTCAAATTCAAACGAAATTAAAGCAATGGGGATATTATGATGGTTCTATTGATGGAAGTTATGGAAATAAGACTTATCAAGCTGTTAGAAGGTTTCAATCTAAGAATGGATTGACAGTCGATGGGATAGCCGGAACAAAGACGTTAGAGGCTTTAGGAATTTCTACGGGTAAAAGTACAGCAAATAATAATGTAAATTTACTTGCACGAGCCATAAGCGGAGAGGCGAGAGGAGAGCCGTATGAAGGTCAAGTTGCGGTTGGAGCAGTTATTTTAAATAGAGTAAGTAGTAGTCAATTTCCTAATACTATATCCGGAGTTATTTATCAATCCGGTGCGTTTGATTCTGTAAAGGACGGTCAAATTAATATGGAACCTACGTCAACTGCGATAAAAGCTGCTCAAGATGCTTTAAGCGGTTGGGATCCTACGGGAGGCTGTATATATTTTTTTAATCCGTCAACTAGTACTAGTAAATGGATATGGAGCAGACCAATTGTTAAAACTATCGGTAAGCACTGCTTTGCTAAGTAATAATTGAAATAGAATAGAATGTGTGATAAAATTAGTAAGAAATGTAGTAATTAAAGGAGAAGTTTGATGAAAAAAGTTGTTGTTATCGGTGGTGGAGCTTCTGGACTTATGGCGGGTGGATTTGCCGGAAAGAATGATCAAGTTTTAATTTTAGAAAAAAATGATAGAGTTGGACGTAAACTTGCTATTACAGGAAAAGGAAGATGCAATATTACTAATAGTGCGGATATTAGTGAGTTTATCGAGAATACTCCGGGAAACGGAAGATTTTTATACAGTGCGTTTTATTCTTTTACGAATGAGGATTCTATTAGCTTTTTTAATAAGTTAGGCATAAAAACTAAAGTTGAGCGTGGCGGTAGAGTTTTTCCGGTTTCAGATTCTGCTAAAGACGTTGTAAATGCGTTAAATAAGTTTGTTAATGATAATAATGCGAAAATCCGCTATAATACCGTTGCTGAAGAGATTTTAACGGAAGATAATAAAGTCACCGGTGTTAAATTAAATAACGGAGAAGTTATAAAATGTGATAAAGTTATTTTGGCTACCGGCGGAAAGAGCTATCCGGCGACAGGTTCTACGGGTGACGGATATGAGATGGCGAATAAATTAGGACATAAGATAATACGTCCTAAGCCTTCGCTAGTAGGGTTAATATCTAAGACTAATTGGATAAAGGAACTACAAGGATTATCTCTTAAAAATGTTCAGTTTAGTTTAGTTGATTCTAGAGGTAAAGAGGTATATTCCGAATTCGGCGAAATGTTGTTTACTCATTTTGGAGTTTCAGGACCTATTGTACTTAGTGGTAGCCGAGTTCTTCATAAGTATATGGATGAAAATAGAAAAGTTTTAGGAATAAAGGCGAAAATTGATTTAAAACCTGCACTTGACTTTAAAAAACTTGATTTAAGAGTTCAAAGAGATTTCCAAAAATATATAAATAAGGAATTAAAGAATGCTTTATATGATTTGTTGCCTGAAAAATTAATTCCTGTTGTAATTTCTCTTTCCGGAGTTGATGAAAAGAAGAAAGTAAATGTAATAACTGCTGAGGAAAGGAAGAAAATTGTAGATGTGTTAAAAGGGTTAGAGTTGGAAATAAATGAATTAAGACCTATTGATGAGGCTATTATTACTTCAGGTGGTATTTGTACTGATGAGATTAATCCGTCTACAATGGAGTCTAAAATTGTCAGTGGCTTGTACTTTTGCGGTGAAGTTATTGATGTTGATGCGTATACCGGTGGCTTTAATTTACAAATTGCATTTTCTACGGCATTTTTGGCAGGAAATAATATTTAATAATTGACTAAATAAAAACTCTTTTGGAGATAATAATCCGGAAGAGTTTTTTATTTTAGGGGGCAGATTAAATTGAAGAGCAATTTGAAAAATAATAAATTTTTTAGGATATGTGTTATTACATTTTTGGTTCTTTTGTACTTATATGTTACTATTTATTCTGTAATTCCGGATAAGATTACTATGATTGAAGGTAAAGAAATGTCTTACCCATTTCATAATTTTGTTACTTTATCTTTGGATGCGGAGTGTAGTGTAAAGACTATTAACAATAAACTTATTTCGTCTAATGTCGGAAAAGAGAATGTAAAGCTTTCTTTGTTTGGTTTTATTCCGCTAAAGACGGTTGATATAAATGTTATTTCTGCAAATACTGTTATTGCCGGTGGAAATGTTATCGGAATAAAGCTTAATACTCCGGGTCTTACCGTTGTTTCTTTTGAAAGTTTTACAGGTAGAGATTATAGTAAGGTAAAGCCTTATGAAGGGAAAAATATTCAGCGAGGTGATATGATTTTAAGCATAAACGGTAAAGATATAGAGAGTGTTGATGAGTTTATAAATGAAATACAAGAGATAAAGGATGAAAAAATTACACTTGAGATTATGAGAAATGATATTAGATTTACAGAAAATTTTTATGCAAAAATTGATAGAAATGATGGAAAATACAAGCTTGGAATTTGGGTTAAAAATATTACGTCAGGTGTTGGAACTGTTACTTATATTAACCCTCAAAATGGAGAATTTGGAGCTTTGGGTCACGGCATAAATGATATTGATGAGAGTAATTTACTTAAAATTACAGGCGGGAAAGCTTATGAAGCGGTTGTTTTGTCTGTTAATAAAGGTAAAAAAGGAACACCCGGAGAGATTAGAGGGGCTATGAGAGAAGGAAAAGTTTATGGAACCGTTACTCAAAATACTAATTGTGGTATTTTTGGTTATTTGAGCGGAAATGTTGATATTAGTGATAATCAATATGAGGTTTCTCTAAAAAATGAGGTTACAACAGGAGATGCTAAAATTTTATGCACAGTGTCCGGAAATGATTGTGAGGAATATGATATAAAGATTGAAAAAGTAAATTATAATAATGAAATAGATAGGAAGGATATGGTAATTAGAGTTACAGATAAAAGACTTTTGGAAAAAACAGGAGGGATTGTCCAAGGAATGAGTGGAAGTCCTATTATTCAAAATGGCAAAATTATTGGAGCTGTGACGCATGTTTTAATAAATGATCCGACGAGAGGGTATGGAATTTTTATAGAAAACATGTTGGAAAAAGCGGGGTAGTAAGAGTAAAGAATGTTATTAAGGAACTGTAAAAAAATACAAATCACTGTACTGTACCTCGCTTCACAAAAATATTTTTTGTGGAAAGTGTAGTATGGAAAGTGTAGTATTAAGTTAAAGTACGGAACGGAGCTTACGCTCACATCCTGGACAGCTTTAAAATATGAACTACATAGAGGGACAAAAAAGCAATTTTTATTTCTCTTGGTAAAGTACAGTGCTTTATACTAATGACAAATGAAATTTTGTAGCTCCTTTTAGTCTGAAAAATAATTTATTTTAAGATTGGCTGAAGTTGTTTACCTTCTAATGCCATTTCTATTGTCGGGACAATTTTTTCTACGTCAAATGTAAGTGAATTTGGCTTTGCAAGTGGGGCGTCTTGACCGAATGGTACAAAGTAGAAGTTTTTGGTAGCGAGTAATGTTCCTATGTTTTTTGCACTTAGCCCTAATGCATCGTTTGTTGAAATTCCTAAAACTACAGGTTTGTTATTTCTTAGGTGAGATTTTGTAGCCATGAGAACGGTATCGTCTATTATTGAGTAGGTGAGTTTGGCGACTGTATTTCCTGTACATGGAGCTATTAGCATTAAATCTATCATATTTTTAGGCCCTACAGGTTCAGCATCTACTAATGTTAAAACAGGTTCATTTTTGGTTAATTCTTTTATGTTTTCTTGGAATTCTACTGCGTTGTTAAATCTGGTATCGTATACTTGAACGTGAGATGAAAGGATGGGAAGAACGTTTGCTCCTGCTTTTTGGAGAGATAGTATTATATCCGGTACTTTGGAGAAATTACAAAAAGATCCGGTAATTCCAAGTCCTATGTTTTTTCCTTCGAGTGTCATAAGTTTCACCTTCCTTTATTGATAGTATATGAAAAATTGAAATAGGAAGTGATTTTTTTACCTGAAAAACCCGTTCTTTGACCGAATATTTTTCCTTTTGTAGTGTATTGGGTTGGGGAACAATTGGTAGACAATATATTGAAAAAAGTCCAAAAATGTGTTAAAATTAGTATATCTAATATCCATGCGGAGGGATTAAAATGAAAAAAATTTTGTCTACTTTTCTTATGTTATGTTTTATATTTAACTTTAGTTATGCAAAAGAGGAATATACTAATTTAAAGGATCCTAAGAATACTGAAAATAAGGAAGATACGTTAACAGAGCGTAGAAGTGATTATACATATTTAACGTCTACTACTGAAGATTTTAATGGTATGGGTTTTGAAAGTTTTAGTTATGGTTGTAGAGGAGAAGATTATTTAGAAATTGATGGCGGAGAAGGTGGTTATAGTATTACTGGTCGTCTCGATTTTGTTAGTAATGAAGATGGAAAGTATTCTAAAGTAGAACATAAAGGAATGGATATCCAAAATTATAGTCAAAAATTGGTCGGTTGGAGTTTTACGTGTGATGAAAAAGGGTGTTCGAATTATAAAGATTCCTGGTCGAATGATAGATATAAAGCATATACTAAAAATGAGTTTGAAAAAAATATAAAGACATATACTGATTCTTCATGGTGTGAGCATGCTGAAAGTAGTTATTTAGGTTTTATAGAGAACTATGAAAAGGAAAAAATTAGAGAAAGTAGTAACAGTAAGGTGGAGTATTATGTTTGTGGTGGTATGCCTGTTGGAATTCCTGCCATTGCTTTAGTTACTTCTATTGATCCGTCAAGTTCTGATTTATGGGTGGCAGTTTTTAGCGTTGATTCAGAGTTGAGATTATATAATTCCGGGGTATTTCAAATTTTTGATTCGACTTCTAATCCTCATATAAAGCATACTGCTGCGAAATTGACTGGGGCTGAAGAGGAGCTAACCGGAATGGAGTATTTTAGTCCTATTGATAAAAAGTCGTTAAAAGGCGAAGCCTTTTATGAAGATACTTTGGTAGAAGGAACGAAAACGGTATATAGATTTTTGTTAGCTTGTAATTCTTGTTCGACTTGTGAAAGGTGTATGACTACAGGGTATGGAAATTTGAATGTATATGTTACTTACGGCGAAGTGCCTGAATTTTATTTGTCTAGAGGTTGTTCGGTACATTCTTGTTGTTTTGTTTATGATTATCCCGTTGCGTTACCTGATGAATACGAAGGAATAAAATGTCCGGATTTAAAACTTGAAGGGGATAAGTATATTGCTTGTGAAGCACATACTTGTAAGAAATGGCTTGAACATTCGGATTACAGAGAAAATTTTGCCCCTCAAACGTGTACAAGGGTTATTGCGGGACGTGCTATTACAGATACTAGTTCTGGTGCGAAGTTAATACGTTATACTGGTCAAGTTGATGAAGGGATTATTTATATGAATAGAAATGCTACAGTTATTGATGGGGGCTATTCGGATTATTGTTCTAATCATATGTGTAATTCGTTTTTCTGTAATTCTCCGAGAGAAGATTCAGAATCTTATTCAGCAAAGTATGATAAACAAAAAAATATGGTTAGTATGGCTAATGAATATTGTACTTCCCATAAGAATGGATGTAGGGTAGTGAAATCTTATAAAACTCAACCTTATGAACAATATACAACAAATGGCGGAGATACAATAATAGAACAAATAGAAAAAGATAAACGTGAAGGGAAATTTAGCTTTTGTAATGGAACAGTTACCCAAACTTATTATGCATATATACAGCCTGATGCGATGATATGTGAAAGTTGCTATAATGCTATGGGGAAGAATAAATTAAAATCTGAGAATGGTAATTTCAATATTGCTAAATGTCCTAATTGTGGAGATACCGGTGTTAATGTATTTGATTGCAATGATGGTAAATGGTGTGCTACTTGTATAGATTTTAGACAATTTTCACTTTCTCACCGAAATGTTGATGCTTATAATTATTTGAATATTAGAGGAACTCAACGTGAGAGAAGATGTGAGTTTAATATTCAAAGATTTTCCGGAGATGATACATCGCTTTGCGGAGAGAGATGTGTAGATGGAAAGAGGTATTGTTATTGGCATTTATGTGATACAGATGGGTGTGTTGAACCTGTAAAATATAGTGGTTCGTATTTTTGTGAAAAGTGTGTTCCGTATGTTGATACTTCAAAGAGTAGTGTGCTTGGTAAATATCCAACGGTTACTGATGATACTAATAAATTGGAGGATAAGTATACAAAAGAAGATAACGAGCCAACAAATGAAAGTAATGTTAAGTATGATAAAATTACTCCGGATGAATTGAGAAGTTTGCTTAAAGAAGGAAAAGGTATAACGTATAGTTATAAAGGAAAGACTGTATCGCTTACTAATGAACAGGCTAAAATATTACTTAATAAGGTAGACGGTGAATGTTCTTATACGCCTGAACTTGCTACTGCGGTTGCTCAAGTTTTATTAAATAATCATTTGTATTTAAATAAGAGTATGGATGAAATGCTCTATGGTAATACTTCATATGCTGCGGTAAAAACTACTACTGATTATAGTAATAATGCAGTGCTTGGTCTTGCGAATATTATTAACAATAATTCTGTTTCTCAAGAGGTAAATAGTATAATTGGCAATTCTGTTTTATTTGCAGGAAATATAGATGAGAAGACTAATTATAATAATGCGATGGCGTCTTATGCGTCTGTTGGCAAAGCGTTTTTAACAGAGGGAACTGTTTTGGGAAATCCGCCGGGGGCGATTACTGTATTCGGTTTGGCTGAAGCTTATCCTAGTAAGTGTAGTAGTTGTGGAAGATATGTTCCTATAAGCGGAAAGTGTAGTTGTGGTAATTAATGACGTTTATAATGGAAGAGTGTTTGGAGGAGCTTAAATATTACTACAAATATGAAAAATATTAATAATGTATTTTGAATTTGTATTAATTCTGTTGGATTGATGGCAAATGAACCGGATACATTGAGTGGAATTAGTTTTGCGAAATTGGTGTAGCTTAATAAAAGGAATGTTATTATTCCGGATAAGATGCCTTGAGCGGTTTTTCCGATTAGGTATTTTGTGAAACTTATTTGTGAATTACATATTATACTGAGTGTTTGAAAGTGGATACTCATTCCTCCGAACCCTATTAATATTGATGTTATGATTAGCTTATTTAGCAACGGTATATTGTTTACCGTTGCTATTTTATTTATTCCATTTGTAACCTCTAGAAGTCCTGTTATAAATGATGTCGAAACTTCGGTAGTTAGTCCCGGAATTTTTATAAAGGAAAAAATTTTACTTTGCTCTATTAATGAGGAAATTATGGAAAAAAGAACTATAAATCCTCCGATTGATAAAACTGTATCAATTGACTTTTTTATTGTTTCGGTTAAAATACTTCCTATATTTGAGAGTTTTATTACGTTAAATGATATTTGATAGTTATTATGGTTTTTTATTTCGCTTTTGGACTTAATAAATTTACATATAAAGCCGATAAGTATTGCAGATGTGTAATGTGAGATGAGTAAAAGTAATCCTACATAACTATTTTTGTATATTCCTATTCCTATGGCTCCTAGCATAAATAAAGGCCCTGTATTGTTTACAAAGGTTATTAAGTGATTTGCATCATCTTTAGTGATGGAGTTTTCTTTTAATAAGTCGGATGTAATTTTTGCTCCTATTGGGTAACCGCCTGTCATTCCTAAAAAAATGGCGAGTGATGAAATTCCGGGAAGATTAAAAAGTATTTTCATTAGTGGCGAGAGAAATTTGTTTAGTATGAATGGAATTGCTGTTTTTTGGGTTAAGTCGCTGAGTATCATAAAAGGAAATAATGAAGGAACTATTACTGTTGCCCAAAGGGTAAGAGAAGATTTTGTTGAATTTATCATATTTTGTGGATTTAGTATGCAAAATATAGAGAGTATTGCTATAAAAATAGCGGGTATATATTTTCTCATGTTTATGTTCCTTTCGAAATCAAATTTGTTGAATGGTAAATCTTAGTAGCAACCTTAAGTTTACTTGGTTGATAAATTATATTGCAAATATTATAAAAAAATGACATATTATATTAGAGGTGTTTTTAATGGGTATTCCTACAGTTGATGAGATAATTGAACGTGTTAATGTTTATTCTAAGTCTAAAGATCATAATTTAATTAGAAAAGCATATGATTTTGCTAAAAATGCTCACGAAGGACAATTAAGAGAGTCCGGTGAGCCTTATTTTAAACATCCAGCTAAAGTTGCGCTTATTTTAACTAGTTTTGAGTTAGATGATGCGTCTATTTGCGCCGGTTTACTTCATGATGTTATTGAAGATACAGATGTTACTTATGATGATATAAAAAGGGAATTTGGCGAGGAAATTGCGACGTTGGTTAACGGTGTTACGAAACTTGGTAAAATCCCGTATAATACGAAGGAAGAACAACAGGCTGAGAATTTAAGAAAAATGTTTATGGCTATGGCTATGGATATAAGAGTTATATTTGTTAAACTTGCGGATAGACTTCATAATATGAAAACTTTGGGATATACGGACAAGCAAAAGCAAATTGATAAGGCTAAGGAGACTTTGGAGATTTATGCTCCTTTAGCTCATAGGCTTGGTATGTATTCTATTAAGTGGGAACTTGAAGATTTATGTTTAAGGTTTATTGATCCTGATGCTTATTATAAATTGGTTGAGGCTATTTCTCAGCGTCGTAATGAGAGAGAAAAGTTTATTAAGGATATTATTGAGGCTATAAAGGTAAAACTTGCGGAAGTGAATATTGAGGCGGATATTGAGGGAAGACCTAAGCATTTTTATAGTATATATAGAAAGATGAAGGAACAGAATAAAGAAATTGATCAGATTTTTGATTTGTTCGCATTAAGAGTTATTGTTAATTCGGTAAAGGATTGTTATGCAGTTTTGGGAATTGTTCATGAGATGTATAGACCTCTTCCGGGTAGATTTAAGGATTATATAGCTATGCCTAAGGCTAATGGTTATCAGTCTTTACATACTACTTTAGTTGGAAAGACCGGACATCCTTTTGAAATTCAAATTAGGACTTGGGATATGCATAGAACCGCGGAGTATGGACTTGCTGCTCATTGGAAGTATAAAGAAAAGACTACTGATAAGACGGATTCTTTTGATGAAAAGATGAGTTGGATAAGACGTACTGTTGAATGGCAAAAAGAAACGAAAGATGGTAAAGAGTTTTTAGATAGTTTAAAGCTTGATTTATTTAGCGATGATGTTTTTGTTTTTTCTCCTAAGGGGGATGTTTACCAGCTTCCGGTTCATTCTACTCCTATTGACTTTGCTTATCGTGTTCATAGTGAAATTGGTAATAAAATGGTTGGAGCAAGGGTTAATGATAAGATGGTACCGATAGGATATGAGTTACAAAATGGTGATGTTGTGGAAATTATTATTTCTGCTAATTCTAAAGGACCTAGTAGAGATTGGCTTAATATTGTAAAGAGTGCTAATGCGCGTGCTAAGATGATACAGTGGTTTAAGAAAGAAGGATATGATGAGAATGTTGAGAGCGGAAAAGAGGTTGTTGAAAGAGAATTAAAGAGACTTCGACTTCAGTTTAATGATTTATTTAGACCGGAATGGGTGGAAATTCTTTTAAATAAGTATACGTTTAATAAATTGGATGATTGTTTTGCTGCGATTGGTTATGGGGCTATTCCGGTTGGGAAGATTATCGGAAGGTTAAGAGAAGAATATGACAAAGAGAAAAAGACGGAAATTCCGCCTGAAGTTAATGTAAAAAATGATGATGCGAAAAAGATTAGAAAGGCACCGCCTAGTGGAATTATAGTAAAGGGTATAGATAATTGTTTGGTAAGGTTGTCTAAGTGTTGTAATCCGTTACCTGGCGATGAGATTGTGGGTTATATTACTAAGGGGCGTGGAGTTTCGATTCACAGGAGTGATTGCCCTAATGTTACTAATTATACTGATGATATAAATAGGTTAATTGATGTTGAATGGTTTAAGGCTAAAGATTCTGAGTATGTTGCGGAGATAGAGGTTTTTGCAAACGATAGAAACGGATTGTTCGGAGAGGTGTCTGCTGCTGTTAATGATGCGAAGGGGAAGATTAATGCTATTAATGCACGTGTTACTCAAGAGAGAGTGGCTGTGTTCCAAGTTGAGGTTCAGCTTACTGATATCGAACATTTAAACAAGGTAATAAAGGCTATTCGTAAGGTAGATAGCGTTTATGAGGTTAGAAGAAAGAAGTAGATGTGAATATTTCTTATTTACTAGTTAATTTAAAACTTCTTTTTGACGATAATTTAGTTGAGTAGTTTTAATTAGAGAGGAGGGTTACCCTATGTTTTTACCAAAAGTTGAAGTTTGTAAAATGGCTAATTCAAGCCGTTTGTACGATATTAAAATGGTAAATAATGTAAATGGGGGGGTAATCCAGTTATAGAAGAAAATAGTGAATAAAAAAAGGCTAAGGCTTTATGCGTTTGCATATGGCTTTAGTCTTTTTTGTCGTTCTG
>CAYYWT010000022.1:0-17487 GCA_964475435.1 uncultured Eubacteriales bacterium | reverse complement strand
AAGAAAGAAGTTGTCCCTTTCAATCAATATTTTGAAGAACTACTCGTTGAGATCTTTCAATCAATGAATTTATGTCTTTGTAATTATCAATATTTTTCAGTTCCTCACCAGTATAAAATTTATTATCCTTAGTCATATACAACGGAATTACATCGTATTTCTCAGTATCCAAGGACAACATAGCCTGAACTGCGCTAATTATAGAAATCTCGTGTTCAACGCTTTTACCTCCAAAAAAAACTCCAACTTTAATTTTCATACCAATTCCTCCCATTTAATAATTATCCGGCAAGTCATTTTCTATCAGCACAAATTTTTCTTTATCGCACTTCAATTCGGAAATCCATTTTATTCCCTCATTAAAGGTGTCGGCAACAAATAACTTCTTCACATCAAACCCTTTTTCCTCTATTCCATCCTTAATAGCTTTTGTCTGATCTTTTCCAACTAACACTATATAATCACAAACTTCAGTCGCTTGTTTTCCAAACTCCTTATTACATTCATACTGGCGATTTCCAAGTTCTATCATACCCGGAGTAATCAAAATTTTCACACCATCAAAACAATTTAACGTATCAAGCGCGGCCTTAGCCCCCACAGGATTAGAATTATATGCATCATCTATCAATGTAGCATTATTTCCTTTTACTAATTCCAATCTATGAGGAACAGGCTCCAAAGTTTTAATAGCATACACCATATCGCTAAAAGGAATTCCAAGCTTATTTCCAACCGCAATTGCTCCCAAAATATTTTCAACATTATGACGACCAATTAACTTAGTTCTAAAAGTTTCACATTCACCATTTTTTGACTTAACCGAAAATGTACTTCCTTTAGCATTTACCTTTATATCATATGCAACATATTCCTCATCACTAAATCCATACGTAACAATATTCTTATCAGTTTTATTATTTCTAATATACTCATTATTATAATTTAAGAAAACAGCTCCATCTTCACAAATCGCATCAGCAAGCTCAAACTTAGTCTTAATCACGTTTTCAACACTAAAAAAAGTCTCTAAATGTTGCGGCCCAATCGAAGAAATTATACCATATTTCGGATTAACCAAATCACAAATTTCTTTTATATCATTTATATGTCTCGCACCCATCTCACACAAAAATATTTCATGTGTAGCATTCAATTTTTCGCGAATAGTTCTTACAACTCCCAAAGTTGTATTATAATTTCCCGGTGTCATTAACACATTATACTTCACAGATAAAATTTTATTCAGAAAATATTTTGTACTCGTCTTTCCGTAACTTCCGGTTATCCCTATAACAGTAAGACGTGGCATATCGCTAATTATATTTTTCGCTTCTTTTATAAACTTATTATTAATAGATTTTTCTATCGGAGAATTAATAAAACCAGCTATCATAACCAAAAACGGCAACATTATAGTCCAAACAGCAAGCAACAACGATATTTGCCAAATATTTAATAACCTAATAGATAAAATACATACTATTAAATTAAAAATTCCCAAAGTTATAATAAGCCTTGTAGCTCTACCTGTATAAACAAGCGGCTTTTTTTGGACCTTTTTTCTATTTACAGCAAACGTTAAAACATAACTTATTATCGTGCCGGTCATAAACACAACCAAATTATCTGAAAAACTTATCGCAACAGGTATAACCAGCCAGCAATTTCTAAAAATTATATCTTTTACAAACTTAGACTTAATCCAATTCATATGAGATAAATTTTGATAAGAATTAAGTTGATACATATGAATATAATAAAGCATCGTCAAACTTATATTCGCAAAAAACATCAACAACAAAAGACCTATTGCAATAATCATTTATTTTCCTCCCAAAAAAGACTCAATAACCCTGCTAAACGTATAAAAATCCTCTAAAAAAGAATAATGCCCCGTATTTTTTAAAACTACTAAACCTGCATCAGGTATACGCTCCTCCATAATCTTCGCATCACTTAACGGAGTAGCAGTATCCATATCTCCCCAAACAAGCAATGTCGGAACATTTATATTAGGAAGTAACTCCGTCAAATCCTCATTTATAGCCTTTACCATAACCTGACGCATCAACGGCGAAGCATTCCTATAATCCGCTGAACCATGTTTACTTTGTAATTTTTCAACTAATCCGGGTTTTACCTTACTAACTATCTTAGAGTTTGCCACTTTTTTACACAACTTAAACCACTTTTGTTTTACTCTTTGTTTAAAAGTTTTCTTCGCCTTTATTCCGGCACTATCCAACAAAACAATTTTTTCAACATTAAACTCTCCATTTAATTCAGACATAAGCTTAATAATAATTCTTCCACCAAAAGAATGCCCCATCAAAATTACATTCTTAATCCCTAGCTTTTTAATAAAAAGTTTAACAAAATCAGCATACTCACTAACGCTCCAAGCAAAAGGCGGTTCCTGTGATTTTCCGAACCCCGGTAAATCAAACGCTATAATTCTCCCCAAAGTCGCAACTTTATCCGTAAGTTTTTTATATAAATCAATATTAGTTCCCCAACCTTGAAGAAACAAAACTGGAACCCCGTTCCCCTCATCTATGTAATTTACAGTTATCCCATTAACTTTTATTTTCAAAAAATTCACCTCTTAAATAAGTTCACATACAACATCATATTCCTTAGCCTCTATAACTCTAACCATATAATATTCTCCAAGTACCAATTCGTGTTCCGATTCAATAAAAGCCAATCCATCAACTTCAGGCGCATCTTGATAAGTCCTTCCAAAAAATGTTCCCGACTCTAAGACACCTTCTACTAATACTTCAAACTCCTTACCAATTTTCTCTTTATTTTTATTTAGAGATATCTTTTGCTGATTTCCCATAATTATACTTTGACGATTCTTTTTTATCTTCGACTGAACTTGGCCTTTTAATTTAGCAGCAGGCGTTCCTTCTTCTTTAGAATAAGTAAATACCCCCACTCTATCTAATTTAACATCTTTAATAAATTCATCCAATTCATCAAATTGCTCATCCGTTTCGGTAGGAAAACCAACAATTAATGAAGTTCTAATAACCGCTTCAGGTATTTCCTCTCTTATTCTATTTATCAACGCTGTTATTTCTTTTTTATCAGTCTTTCTTCCCATCAACTTAAGCACTTCATCATTGCAATGTTGAAGCGGAATATCAAAATATTTGCAAACCTTATCGTTATCCTTAACTACTTTAAGCAACTCATCAGTAATACCTTCAGGATAAGAATATTGAAATCTAATCCAATGTATCCCATCAATTTCAGTAAGCCTTCTAATAAGACTCGCAAGCTTTCTTTCGCCATAATTATCCAAGCCATAATAAGTGGTATCTTGTGCAGTTAAAATTATCTCAGTAACCCCATCTTGTACCAAACTTCTTACTTCTTCTTCGATATCTTCCATAGTTCTGCTTTTATGAGCTCCTCTAATAGACGGAATTACACAATAGGTACAATGATTATCGCATCCATCAGCAATTTTAACATATGCAGAGTAAGGCGCTGTCGCTCTAATTCTTTCTCCGAACTTAATTCTCCTTACGTTCTCGTTTATAGAACTATCCTTCATCTTTTTATCTATAAAATCTATAATCTCATCATAATCATTTATCTTAGCAACACAATCAACTTCCGGCAAAGACTCCTTAATCTCCTTTTCATATCTGGTCGCAAGACATCCGGTAACAATAATTCCCTTACAATTACTATTTTTAAGTTCTCCCATTTCTATAATTTTATCAATAGATTCCTGTTTAGCATCGTGAATAAACGCACAAGTATTAATAATAATTATATCCGCAAGAGTTTCATCAGAAACAATTTCATATCCTCTTTTAACAAGTAGTCCCAAAATCATTTCGGAATCAACTAAATTTTTATTACATCCTAAAGATACAACCGCAATTTTCGTCATAACAATTCCCCTTAAACAAATTTTCTACTATATTCTATCATAATTACTCAAATTTGCAATATCTCGAATAAAGTGTCTGTTACTGTTTAGACTTATTCAGTATTTTACAAAAGATAATATCATTAGTTTAAAGAGCGAGTCGTACCGGTCAAAAATTCAAAATAAGAATTTAATCAAATTTTTGACCGAGGACGTGTTTGAGCGGGAAAACTAATGATATTATCTTTTGATAAGTAATTAAATCTGACCTGTAACAAGTATCCAAGCTGACACTTTCGTTAATATTGACAACTTAACAAAAAAAAGATATTATAACTTGGTGGTAATTCTCTCGAAAGGGTGTTTTTTAATGTTAGTTGTTAAAGAAGGATTATTATATTTTTTTAGTATGTTGCTTCAACTTGGCACTTTAGTGTTGGCTATATACTTTTTCGGAATCTCAGTAGTAGGTTGGATAAAAAGAAAAGAAAAACCGGCTTCTGAATTTAAACCAACAAAAAAATTTGCTATGGTAGTTGCTGCACATAACGAAGAAATCGTTATCAGTGAATTAGTTGATAGTTTAAGAAATATAAAATATCCAAATGAATTATATGATATTTTTGTTGTAGCTGATAATTGTACAGATAATACTGCTGATATCGCCGAAGAACATGGTGCGATTGTTTTAAGAAGATTTAATAAAGTTGAAAAAGGAAAAGGATTTGCATTAGAATGGGCGTTTAATAAAATTTTTAATATGGAAAAACAATACGATGCCTTTTGTATTTTTGATGCTGACAACCTCGTTGATGCGAACTTCCTTATGGAAATGAATAAACGTATGCTTGAAGGATATAGAGTAATTCAAGGATATATTGACAGTAAAAATCCATTTGATTCTTGGATCACTGCGTCTTATTCTATAGCGTTTTGGACTTCAAACAGACTTTACCAATTACCGCGTTCTTATTTAAATATGTCTTCCAGTCTTTGCGGAACCGGATTTTGCGTAGATTCTGAATTAATTCGCGAAATGGGTTGGGGAGCTACTTGCCTTACTGAAGACTTAGAGTTTACAATGAAATTAGCTTTACGTGGGATTTATATAGGTTGGGCCCACGATGCTATCGTTTATGACGAAAAACCTCTTACATTAAAACAATCTTGGCATCAAAGAATTCGTTGGTCTCAAGGTTTTGCAGACTGTACAGGAAGATTTTTCTTCCAACTTTTGCATAAAGCTATTAAAGAAAAAAACTTAGTTGCTTTTGATTGTGCAACTTATTTACTTCAACCGCTTAGAATTATTGTCTACGGAATTATAACAGTACTTGCTTATATGCAATTTTTCTATCCACAAGGCGGAGTATTCCAAATGAATTATATTATTCCTAATTATGTTTGGATGGTATTTTTAGTAGCCCAATTTTTATATGGACCGCTTATTATAATGTCTGAAAAACGTTTTAGCTTAAAAGTTTTATTTGCTTATATAGTGTACCCTATTTATAATTTAACGTGGGTTCCTATTACGCTTATCGGTATGCTTCATTCAGATAAAAAAGAATGGAGTCATACTGCTCATACAAGAAAAATAAATATGAATGAAATATCTAATAATATACAGGCGGAAATAAAAAGCTCCGCTAGTTAGGAGATAAACTATGGATAAAGTAACGTTATTTCTTTATACTATATTAAGCTCGACTACTGCTCAAGTAATTTTAAGACTTTTACTTGCTTCTTGTTTCGGAGCTTTAATCGGAATGGAGCGAGAACACGCTCATCGTCCTGCCGGACTTCGTACTCATATACTTGTATGCGTTGGTGCTTGTTTGGTTATGCTTACTTCCGAATTTACCTATAATTATTACCATCAATTTTCTCCTAATATGGACATCAACCGACTTGGTGCTCAAGTAATTAGCGGTATAGGTTTTTTAGGTGCGGGAACTATAATTCGTAATGGTTCATCAGTAAAAGGACTTACTACTGCTGCTAGTCTTTGGGCTGTGGCTTGTATTGGTATTGCTACCGGAATAGGTTTTTATTTAGGAGCTACAATTTGTACTGTTGCTATTTTTATAATTTTATCTTATATAAAAAATTGGGCTAAAATTTATGATACCAGAAAGCTTTCTTTAATTATTACTGCGAATAATCCTGATGTGGCTGTTGAGGTTGAAAAAAAACTTTTCGCAAATTCGATAGAAGTTAGTAATATAGCTTTTAAATCTTTAGAAAATAATGTATCTTCTATGTTTTTTAATATATCTACGAGAATGTCAGTTAACCCGACTTCGGTAATAAGTGAAATATATACATTACCAGGTGTTATTTCGGTTAATATGAATGACAGAGAAACTATAAAAAGTGAAGAGTGAGGTTAATACTGTGGAAAAACTAAGAATTTCAGGTGGAAAACCACTTAAAGGAGAAGTTACAATTTGCGGTGCAAAAAATGCGGCTATCTGTATTATACCTGCTGCGTTGTTAGTTGATGGTTGGTGTAGAATTGAAAATTTGCCTAACATAAGTGACGTAAAAAAATATATTGATGTTTTAAGAAAGCTTGGAATAACAGTTATTGAAGAAAAACCCGGACAAATTTTAATAGAAAACAATAAAGTGTCTTCAACAAAATGTGATTTAGAACTTTGTGGTAAAATGCGTGCATCTTACTATTTGATTGGAGCTTTACTTGGTAAATATAAATCAGCTGAGGTTCCTCTACCGGGAGGATGTAATTTCGGAGCCAGACCAATTGATCAACACATAAAAGGTTTTGAAGCTTTAGGAGCTACAATTTCTACTAACCAAGGTATTATACGTGCTTCCGCCAAAAAGCTGACAGGAACTTCTATTTATCTTGATATTGTAAGTGTTGGTGCTACAATAAATATGATTTTAGCCGGCGTTTTGGCTGAAGGAACGACTATTATAGAAAATGCTGCTAAAGAACCTCATATAGTTGATTTAGCCAACTTCTTAAACACTATGGGGGCTAATATTAAAGGGGCCGGAACTGATACTATAAAAATTGTTGGTGTATCTTCTTTACCGGGAAACGCTACTTATTCTATTATTCCGGATCAAATAGAAGCCGGTACATTTATGATTGCCGCTGCTGCAACTAATGGAGATGTTACAATAAAAAATTGCATTCCCAAGCATTTAGATTCAATATCTGCAAAACTTGTTGAAATGGGAATTACCGTAGAAGAATTAGGCGATGCAGTTCGTGTAAAATGTGATAAACGTCCGAAACGTGTTAATTTGAAAACAATGCCATATCCAGGTTTCCCAACAGATATGCATCCTCAAATGGCAGTATTACTTTCTATTGCCGAAGGAATGAGTATTTTAACTGAGTCTATTTGGGATAACAGATTTCAATATGTAGATGAGCTTAGAAAATTTGGTGCTATAATTCGTACTGAAGGGCGTTCTGCGTTAATAGAGGGTGTAGAAAGCCTAAATGGTGCTCCTGTATCTTGTACAGACCTTAGAGCAGGCGCTGCTATGGTTATTGCCGGCTTGGCTGCTAATGGTACTACTGATATTTCTAAGATTGAATATATAGATAGAGGATATGAAAATATTGAAGAAAAATTTACAGCACTCGGTGCGAAAATCGAAAGAGTTGATGATTAATTATGCTGGATATATGCTCTCTTTTTAGCAGTAGCAAAGGAAATTGTACTTATGTTTTTTCCGATACAACAAAAATTCTTATTGATGTAGGAATTAGTTCAAAGCGTCTTACTGAACGATTAATAAAAGATAATATAAAGCCTGAAGAAATTCAGGCTATTTTAATCACACACGAACATTCTGATCATACAAAAGGTATACGTGTGTTTTCAAAAAAATTTAATGTTCCCGTATTTGCAAGCGAAAAAACTTGGGGAACTTTAGTTTCACTAGAAATACCGGATAGTTTAAAACATACCTTTATCGTCGGAACGAGTTTTAAAATCGGGGATATTTGTATTAATCCATTCTCTATCCCTCATGACGCAATAGATCCTTGCGGTTTTAGTATGACTAGCGGGAAAAATAAAGTTACTGTTGCAACAGATATGGGACATTTAACCGGAGAATTATTATATAATTTTGAAAAAAGCGATTCAATACTCCTTGAAGCTAATCACGATGTCGCTATGTTGCGCTCCGGAAACTATCCGTACTTTTTAAAAGAACGCGTAATTGGTAATTTCGGTCATTTATCCAACTCACTTTCAGCAGAAGCTGTTGAATACTTAATAAAAAAAGGTACAAAAAAGTTTATTCTTGCACATTTAAGTGAAGAAAATAACATTCCGGAATTAGCTTTAGAAACCGTAAGAAGCAGGCTTCTTACCAATAATATTGACTTATCCGATATTTCAATAGAAGTTGCGAAGCCATAAATTTTAAGTTTATCATCCTTTTTTGCATATATTTAGCCTTTTTGGAAATAATCCTAATAAGAGGTGATAATAATGACAGATAAAGAACTTTTATATGTTGAAGACGCATTAGGTCACGAAAAATTTATGGAAACAAGCAGTCAAAAAGCTTCCGTACAACTTCAAGACCCAACACTTTCAACATATATGGAACAACTTCAAACAAAGCACAATGAGCTTTACAACAAATTTTTAAACTTATTATAGGAGGTCAATATGGAAGACAGGAATTTAATAGAAGAACAATTATTAGTAATAAAAGGCGTTTCTGATCTTTATATGCATGGTGCAATCGAATCATCTACCGCCGAAGTACATTCAGCATTCAAGGACGCATTAAATGAAACTCTAGACATTCAAAATAAGATTTATAATCTTATGAGCGAAAAAGGTTGGTATAAAACAGAAACAGTAGCTCAAAACAAAATCGACACAACAAAACAGAAATTCTTAAATTAGAAAAAGATAGGACTGTAAAAGAACTCGTCCATCATGTGAGTTTTTTTACAGCCACTTTTTTTAAAGCCTATAACTTATTTAAACTTTACATCTCCACAGTTACTATTCAGTCTACTTGTTCTAAAAAGATAAGTAATTAAGTCCGACCTGCAACTATCCACAACTCAATAAAGTTTCAAAATAAGAAAAATACCTAAAATAAACGAAATAAGCTCGCACAAAATCAAACTTCTCTTAATTCTGTCAGTTTTCCTTCTATGTCTTGCAAAATTTAAAATAATACTCATTGTACAAACACATATGCAAACAATAGTAACCACCAAAGAAATTTTCAATAAATTCGCTTTCCAAAATCCGATAGGTAACCAAAGCAATTGATTTTTATTAATATACGCAACACTTCGCCCAGCTTTAGTTATTATAGCCAAAACTATAAATAAAGCTCCCCAAAGCCAAAAGCTCATTAAGTTTATAAATTTCAGTATCCCGTCGTCTCCTTTTCTTCTCTCAGGAGGCACAATTACTTCTTTTTCATTTTGATCCAAAGATTTTTTTATCAAATTAGCTTGTATTTCATCAAACTCTGATTTATTCATTATATCTCACCTTTTATTTTTACGTTCATACTGTTTACAAGCATAACACTAACTTCTCCTCGTGTCATAAGATGAGAAGATTCCATACTTTCTAAATCAACATTTAACTTCAATTCATCCGCCTTATTCATAACATCAGTTGGCCATACTGTTCCAACTTCATCGCTATATCCCAATAAATTTACTAATATCGAACAACACTCAGCATAAGTAATATTATTAGATGGTCTAAACGTACCATCTTCATACCCCTTTAAAAAACCTAACTCAGCCGCTCTATTTATAACTCCATATGCCCAATGGCTTTCCGACACATCGGAAAAATTACTCTTCTGAGGCGATTGATTTTTTCCTACCATTCTTATTATTATAGAACAAAATTCAGCCCTCGTAATATTATTTTCAAGTTGTAAAGTTCCGTCCGGATATCCATTTAATAATTTCATTTTTACTAAAACATCAGCCGAATCTTCTATAACTCCGGCAAAAGAATATGTAAACATCAACATAATAATTAAAAAACTGCAAATAATCTTTTTCATAAAATCACACCCTCAAAACCATATTACTATTTTCTACATTTCGAGTCAATGGAAATTATTGATTACATTGATTCTATAGTTACTGTTCAGATTTGTTCAATGTTTTACGAAAGATAATATCATTAATTTTCCCGCTCAAATACGTCCTCTGCCAAAATTTTAATTAAATCTTTATTATGAAATTTTGACATATTTTTGCCTCCTAAAAAAATCATATCTCAGTTATTAAATCGGCAATTTAAAACAAATCTTAACTATTCCATATCTTTTCTATCCGTAGTAATTAATTTATATTCTTCCTTATTAGCCTCTACTTTAACCATAATGTGATTTTTTCCAGCAATAAGTAATCCATTTCCTCTTTGTAGGGTCTTTATCTTAATTTCTTCTTCAGTAGATAGGCTTACTACATCTTTTAAAATTTTACTATCTTCTTCTTCAACTTGCAAAATAAATTTTAACGTAGAATTATTTACAATAGCTCTCCCGTATTTCCCTCCCTCAAAATCAAAGAAATCCGCTACATCTTGCGTTATCGCTGTAGCTCCTCCGCCAAATTTTCTTATAGTCTTAAAAATTTTATACACAAACTCAGCAGTATATAAATTTCCAGTGCTTCCGATAAGTCGCCATATTTCGTCCATATATATAACCTTTTTTTCGCCTCTGTTTTCACAAATCTTATCCCAAAACAAATCAACAATTATATACATACAAATAGGCATATATTTTTCCTCAAGCTGATGAATATCAGCCACAATTAACTTATTTTCAAAATCAATATTAGTATGTTTATTTAAAAATGATAAACTTCCAAAAACACACGGTTTCAACAAAGTAGCCATTTTCTTAGTCTTTTCGTCATTATTGAGTTCATAATATAAATCCTCCAAAATAGGCATATCATTAGGACTTTTAAACCTTCTTTTTATACTTATTTTTTCACACTTTTTATATAATGTATCATCATCAAAGGTTATCCCATATTTCAAATAACAATTAATTAACTTTTCTTCTAAAAAAACTTCATCTTCATTCGTCATCTTTCCAAAAATCAAGCTAAAAAAAGTTTTCAATTTTTTTAATTTATTGCTCAAATATCCTCCTTCCTCTATCAAAACACTTTCTCTTATATCCATAACATTTATAAACGTATCCGACATCGAATTCACATTTATATATAAACCATTTAACGACTTGCATACTTTAGAGTATTCTCCGTCAGGATCAACAACAAATTGACGTATTCCCATATATCTATTCCTTAAAATCATTAACTTAACAAAAAACGATTTACCAGCTCCACTAGTTCCAAGCACACACATATTAGCATTTTTATATTTAGAACTATCAAACCTATCTATTATTATAAGCGACTTGCTTTGAGAATTTTCACCAATTAAAATACCTTCTACATCATATAATTCAGTAGAAACAAAAGGATAAGCACCGGATAATCCTTCAGTCAGTACATTTTTAGCCGCCGCCTCTTTAATATCTCTATCATTATATCCAATTGGCAACATAGCATTAAATACCTGTTCTTGTCTAAAAATAGCACGCCTAGTTTGTAACCCCATAGATGCACAAATAGCTTCTAATCTCTCCAAATTAACTTTTAATTGTTCAAAGCTCTTTTCATATACCAAACAATATATACACAAATGATACAATTCTTCTTTATTTACTTGAATTTGATTTCTTATATATTTAGCATCTTCATAAGAACTTTTAATTATATCTATATCCTGTTGATTTTGGCTCACAGTTTTTAATGCTCCGCCCATATCGCCTATATGATAAGTTATTTCACGAACAACCTTTCCGGACTCCAATTTCTCATAAAACATACTTATATCCACATTAAAATCCAGAGAAATAAGCGGAGAAAGCCAATTTATACGTTGCTCCTTGGGGTAATTAACAATAATCAAACCTGAATAAAAAAACGTATCCATCTCAAAATATCTTGGATCATTAAAATTCACAGACTCCGGTAATATACAATCAAGCCAGTCGTTTTTGCCAATATTAAATTCATTTAACTTTAATTTATTTTTTATCTTAATACTTTTCATATGTACCATTCCCTATACTTTGAATTTGAGAAATATGTCTATTTAATTCTTTATATAGATTATCTATTATATAAAAATTATCTTCCGCTAAATCAACAACCTCATTTCCGCATTTTTCCAATGTAAGTTTTATTTTGGATGTTTTTTCTTTTAAATCAGTAATCGCCATATCTCTCGTAATTTTTTTATTCCCATTTATCTCGGCAAAGAAAACTAAAAAGAACTTACGAGTAATCGTATTTTTCAATGTATTTTCATTTACCATTTTTATATATTCATTTCCAAGCAATTTTAAAGTAGGTAAATTTTCACTCTCAATATTTTTTAAAACACTTAAAATATGATCTTCCAAATCATTTTTCTTACTTTTAACTAAAATTTGAATATCAAAATTACAAGTCTTTAAAAAAGTTTTATACGAATACAATATACTCTCTTTTTCCTCATAAGATTTTAATTCAAAATTAACAGGCAATATCTCTAATATTTTTAAAAACTCCCCTTTTTTATTTTCTATAATTCCTTCATCAATACTTTTTATCGGGAACCAACTTTTTAAAGATTTTCTCATCATTCTCCCCAGCTTTCCTATATAAATAAACTCGCTCTTTTGTATAAAATTTAACAGCATATTTCGTAATATCCATCATATTTTCGCCGTTTATTCCAACAAACATAAAAATAGCCGGAAATAACGTAAACATTAAAAATAAAGAAATTTTTATTTTTATATTAATCTCAAATATTTTTAATAATTTAAACGCGAAAATTCCTAAAATACCAATAACAAAAAGCGCTCTATAATCAAAAACCCCTAAAAGTTTTTCTTTCTTATTATAATTTTCCGGAAAAATAAATATCTTTTCTTCTCTCATTTTTATCACTTCCAACAAAATTTTACACCAAACGCAAGTCACATTCTGTCGAAGTTTGTCGTTGATTTTTATTTTTGTTACTGGTCAGACTTAATTACTTATCAAAAGATAATATCATTAGTTTTCCCGCTCAAACATGTCCTCGGAGAAAATTTTAACTGAAATTAATTATGAAATTTTCTCCTGTGGAACTCGCTCTTTAAACTAATGATATTATCTTTTTAAAACAAATAGGCTGAATACTAACTTATTTTTTAAATTGACAAAATCCGCTACAATAGATAGAATATAGTGTAAATAGAAAATAAGGAGTGATTTTGTATGGCATATTATTTTAACGAACCATCAAGAACTTTTAGTGAGTATTTACTTGTTCCAAACTTAACTACGCGTGAATGTACTCCGGATAAAATTTCGCTGGAAACCCCGCTTGTAAAGTACAAATTAGGAGAAGAACCTTCTATTAAAGCGAATGTACCTTTCGTTTCTGCTATAATGCAAGCTGTTTCCGGCGAAAAAATGGCTGTTGCATTAGCAAAAGAAGGCGGAGTTGCTTTTGTTTATGTTTCCCAATCTATTGAAAGTCAAGCTCAGATGATTAGAAATGTAAAGAGTTTTAAATCCGGATTTGTAAAAAGTAATTGGAATTTAAAACCTGGAGATACTCTAGACGATATTTTAAAAATTAAAGAAGAAACCGACCATTCTACAATTCCTGTAACTGATAATGGCGAATATAACGGAAAATTACTCGGCTTGATAACCAGTAAAGATTATCGAGTTTCCAGACTTGAACCGGATACGAAAGTTGAAACTTTAATGACTCCTGTTGAACGACTTGTATATGCTAAAGAAGGAATCACTCTAAAAGAAGCTAACGACATTATATGGGATAATAAAATTAATTGTTTGCCGATAGTAGACGACACCGGACATCTTTCTTCTCTTGTTTTTAGAAAGGACTATGAAAATCATAAAGACAATCCATTATCTTTATATGATAATGATAAACGCTATATCGTAGGTGCCGGAGTAAATACAAGGGACTATGAACAAAGAATTCCCGCTTTGGTAGATGCCGGCGCTGATCTACTTTGCTTAGATTCTTCCGACGGTTATTCCGTTTGGCAAAAAGAAGTAATTGAATTTGTAAGAGAAAAATACGGAGATACAGTAAAAATCGGAGCAGGAAACGTAGTAGATAAAGAAGCTTTCTATTACTTAGCAGATGCCGGTGCTGACTTTATAAAAGTAGGAATCGGCGGTGGCTCGATTTGTATCACTAGAGAACAAAAAGGAATAGGACGCGGACAAGCTACTTCCTTAATTGATGTTGTAGAAGCCAGAGATGAATACGCAAAGAGAACAGGTGTATATATTCCTGTTTGTTCAGACGGTGGACTAGTTCACGACTATCACATAACATTAGCTCTTGCTATGGGTGCTGATTTCGTTATGATGGGAAGATACTTTGCAAGATTTGACGAAAGCCCTACAAGGAAACTAAAAATAGGGAATAATTTCGTTAAAGAATACTGGGGCGAAGGTTCCGCAAGAGCTAGAAACTGGGAAAGATACGACCTTGGCGGTAAAAAAACTTCTATGTCATTCGTAGAGGGTGTAGACTCTTATGTACCTTATGCCGGAAGCTTAAAAGAAAATTTAGATGTAACAGTAAAGAAAATTAAATCAACTATGTCGAATTGTGGTTCTACTTCTATTAGTGAGTTACATGAAAAAGCTAAGCTTACTCTTGTATCTAGTACAAGTATAGTAGAAGGTGGAGCACACGATGTAATTTTAAAAAATGAAAATATTTAGGAGAGTGTAATTAATGAACAAACATTACGATGTTGCGATTATCGGTGCCGGAATATCCGGTATAATGACTGCTTATGAATTAGCTGAAAATTCATCAGATTTAAGTATTGCCCTACTTGAACAAGGAAAAAATATTTATAAACGTGCTTGTCCTATTATCGAAGGAAAAGTAAAAGAATGTATAAATTGTCCCGCTTGTAGTATAATGAAAGGATTTGGAGGTGCCGGCAATTTTTCAGACGGAAAATATAATTTTACAACAGCATTTGGCGGTTGGTTTAATGAATATTTACCGGATAAAGAAGTTATGGATTTAATAAACTATGTTGATGAAGTAAATATGAAATTTGGAGCAACTGAGGAAACTTATTCTACTAGTACTCCTGAAGCCTCAAAAATTGAAAAAATGGCGCTAGAACATGATTTACATTTGCTACACGCGAAAGTAAAACATTTAGGAACAGAAAATAATCTTCAAATATTAAAAAATATGTATGATTACTTAGAAAATAAAATTCAAATCGAATCTGACTGTAATGTAAAAAACATTAGTATTCGTGAAGACGGTTCATACGACTTAGAAATTTCAGACGGTCAAACGCTAAATTGTACATACTTAGTAGTAGCACCGGGACGTGCCGGAGCCGAATGGTTCTCTAACCAATGCAAAAATTTAGATATTCCGTTACTTAATAATCAAGTAGATATTGGTGTGCGTGTAGAAATTCCGGCGAAAGTTTTTGAACATATAACAGACGCTGTTTATGAATCAAAATTAGTGTATAGAACGAAATGCCACGGAGACAAAATACGTACATTCTGTATGAATCCTTACGGTCACGTAGTTACCGAAAACGTAGACGGTCTTATGACAGTAAACGGTCATAGCTACTCCGATCCTGCTCTTAGAAGTGAAAATACAAACTTTGCCCTGCTTGTAAGCAGTCGTTTTACAAAACCGTTTAACGACCCTTATCAATACGGAAAAAGAATTGCATCACTTTCTAACCTACTTGGCGGTGGAATACTTGTCCAAAGGTTTGGAGATTTAGTAAAAGGAAACAGAACTAACGAGCATAGACTAAGCCAAAGTTTTGTAAATCCGACATTAAACGCTACTCCGGGCGACTTAAGTTTAGTAATTCCGAAAAGGCAATTAGATGACATAATAGAAATGATTTATGCACTAGATAAAATTGCTCCGGGTATGGCTAACCACGACACATTACTATACGGAGTCGAAGTAAAGTTTTATAGTGCAAAACCTGAATTAACAAATGAACTTGAAACAAAATATAAAAATATGTTTGCAATAGGAGACGGTGCCGGCGTAACAAGAGGATTAGCTCAAGCCGCCGCAACCGGAGTACATGTTGCAAGATGTATATTAAAGAGAGCCTAAAGCTCTCTTTTTTCAATTCAACAAACTTATTAACAATTATTCCCTTATTCCGCTACTTCCAAATCCGCCACCACGGTTTACTCCCTCATTTTCAACCGATTCAACCTTTACCCAATTAATCGTAGGCACTTCTTGTAGTACAAATTGAGCCACTCTATCCCCTCTATTAATTTTATATGTACCTTGATTATTTCCCTTATCCGATAAAGAAAACGTTCCATCATTCGCAGCAGACGAATTATGCATTATAACACAAACCTCATCTCTATATCCTGAGTCAATAGTTCCAGGCGAATTGGGAACTCTCATAGGAGTTTTAAGCGAAATACCACTACGCGGTCTAACTTGAATTTCGTATCCAACCGGAATCGCAACCTTTAATCCGGTCGGAACAGTCACAGTCTCCCCAGGTTTTATCTCCAAATCAACAGCCGAACGCACATCCATTCCCGCATCGCCAACATTAGCATAACTCGGCAACTCTATCCCCTCTCTACAAACCTCTATCAATACATCAACATTCTTCATAAAAATCCTCCTTAAATTAAAATAGCTCCTATTTGATTTATTATCAATAAAATAGCTCCTTGCGAATATAAAGAAAAATACATAAGCGGAGCAATAGAATATATTTCTCCCTCTACTCTATTAATAAAATCATTAAGCACCTTTTCCTCTACTTTACCCTTCAAAAAATCATATGCAACCTTAGGCGCACGGTATGTAGCATCACTTTCAGTTATAACTTTAAGCATAAAAGTTACAATAAATATAAAAATTTGGATAAGTAAAAGCGTTAATCTCACACTTTCTCGTTTATCATAAAAGAAATAAAGAAAAGTCCCTAAAAAATACAAAATATTTATATTGGAAAAAATAAAATGTAACTTCAAAAGTCGTTTATCTTGAATACTATGAACACATTCATGGCATATTTGAATAAGTCTTGAACAATCTTTTAAATCCTTTGTATTTTTTATAACAATTTTATCATTATTCACATTATAAAAACTATTTTTTTCATTTTCATCTTTATTTTTTTCTACATTTGTAGTATAATTACCCAGTAGTTGTAAAACACTAGTGGTAATTGTTTGATTATCTCCTAATTTTTCAACAATAGGAGAAACTTCATCGTCATATATAACTTCGTTTCCATTAGTTTTTTTATAACATATCCAAAAAAGGATAGCCGTGCAAAGTATAGAGCTTAATACTAAAATATAATACATATTATCCTCGCTTTCTCGGTCCAAAATTATTCTATCACATTATATAAAATTTCTCAATTACAAAAAATCGCAAAAAAATTATAAATTGCAATATTAAATTACCGTTTTATTACGCACATAGTTCTTTCAGTAT
>CAYYWT010000021.1:0-17637 GCA_964475435.1 uncultured Eubacteriales bacterium | reverse complement strand
GAGTAGTATCTTGGAGAAGTTTAAGCGTAAGCGATATGTTTGATTACTCATATAACTTAAATAGGTCTTTAGATTCGCATTTAATGAAAAACGTAGAATGGGGAGCAGTAGCGTATTTAACTAACGCAATAGGACGAATACCGTATATAAATAACAGTAGTAGTTATATAACTGGAAACGCAGGCGGAAGTCAAGATGCAGGTTATGCCTCTGGAGTAACAAACGCCTGGAATACAGCCGGAGGAGTTAAAGCAAGTACAACCCATAATGTATATGGAATATATGACTTGTCCGGTGGAGCATATGAATATGTAGCAGCATATGTAGACAATGATAATAGTAGTTTAACTAGTTATGCAAGTAGTTTAGTGAATTCGTATAGTGACTCTGGAAGTAAATATGTAGATGTATATCCAATTGGAACAAGCGATAGCTCAGCTAATAACTATGCGGCATGGAGTAACATAAAAGGCGATGCAGTTTATGAGACAAGTAGCAGTGGCTCAAGTTCTACCTCATGGGGTGGAGATGGCTCGTACGCGCCGAATTCCAACGGCCCTGTTTTCAAACGCGGTGGTCTCTACAACAGTGCGTCTAACGCCGGTGTATTCGGCTTCGGCAGCGCCGGTGGCTACAGCAGCTACGGGTTCCGTCCCGTTCTCGCGATACGGTAAATCTGGACCCTGGAGCGGTGTTGCAAAGGTTGTTTGATTATGCAAACTAATTATGGAGTAGGAAATTAAAAGAATAAAAAAGAAGATAAAACCGGGGGAGATACATTGTATCTTCCCCGGAATGCACTTTAAAGGGAATGAATTAGTTTACAAATTAATAGATAAAGGTAATTGTAAAAGTAATTTATATATAGTAAAATGAGGAATAGAAAATATGAAAAATTACGGTTTTTGTGTTATAATGAACGTAGGTAATTTATATGGGAGGTAAACTTATGCAAGATATATATAGAAAAATTCAACAGGAGTACGAAAATAATCGTAATTCGGCTTTGGCTGAAGTTGAAAGAAAGAAGAAGGAAATTTATGAAAAAGAGCCTCAAATTTTAGAGATAGATGATAAGATTAAAAAGATAGGTATGGAAGTTACTAAGTCGATTATTTTTATTGATGACGATTCTAAAAGAATTGAAGCTGTAAATGAGTTAAACGAGAAGATAGAGGCGTTGAAGAACCAAAAAGCTGTTATCTTAAAAAATATGGGCGTTGATGAGGAATATTTAAAGCCTAATTTCGTTTGTAAAATATGTGAAGATACAGGTATTATAGGAAGTATAACCGGAGCTAAAAATTGTTCTTGCTTTAGACAAAAATTAATTGATTATACATATAATCAGTCTCAAATATATAATATAGATAAAGAGAATTTTGATACATTTAACGCGAATATTTTTTCGGATGAGGTTAATGAAAAGGCTTATGGAAGTTCAAAGTCTCCTAGGGAGAATATTTTGAGAATAAAAGAGATTTCTGAGAATTTTGTTAAGAATTTTGATAAAAAAGATACGAAGAGTTTACTTTTTACAGGGGGGACAGGTCTTGGTAAAACGTTTTTAAGTAATTCCATTGCTAAAGCTGTTCTAGATAGCGGAAAAACAGTTTTATACCAAACTTCCGGAAGACTTATGGATTTAGTTATGGATTATAGAAAGGGAGATACGGAGAATTTTGATGAGTCTCAATATGATGAGTTATTCAATGTTGATTTACTGATTATTGATGATTTAGGTTCGGAAAATATGACTGAAGCCAGACGTTCTGAGTTGTTTAATATTTTAAATACTCGTCTTTTAAATGCTTATAAAAAGGGGACGAAGACTTTAATTTCTACAAATAAGGATTTAAAAGATTTAGTGAATTATTACGATCAAAGAATTATGTCGAGAATTTTGGGAAATTTTGAAATTTGCAGATTTTTTGGAAATGATTTAAGACTTCAAAGAAAGTAGTGTCAAAATAAACATTTGTATAATATTATGTTATTGTAGGCGTGTACTTACCAAGTTATGCCGATTGAAAGGAATGAATAACATGATAATTGTACAAAAATACGGTGGCAGTTCTGTTGCGGATAATGAAAAATTAATGAATGTTGCATATAGGATAAAGAAGAGTAAAGATACTGGAAATGACGTTGTTGTTGTCGTTTCGGCGCAGGGAAAAACTACTGATTTATTAATTGAAAAAGCACGTTCTATTAGTAATTATGTTTCTGATAGGGAAATGGATGTTTTATTATCTACCGGAGAAATGCAGTCTATGACGCTTTTAGTTATGACTTTAAATAAAATAGGTGTTCCTGCCGTTTCACTTACCGGTGAACAGGCAGGAATTTTTACTGATAACGGACATCTTAATGCTCGTATAGATAAAATTAGACCATATAGGATTTTTGACGAGTTGGCTAAAGGAAATGTTGTTATTGTTGCCGGATTTCAAGGTGTAGACGAATTTGGCGATATTACGACTTTGGGTAGAGGCGGTTCTGATACTACTGCTGTTGCTTTGGCACACGCTCTTAAAGCGGATAGATGTGAGATATATAGTGATGTTGACGGAATTTATACAGCTGATCCGCGGGTTGTAAAAAATGCGGTAAAGCTAAATTCTATTCAATATGATACTATGCTTGAATTAGCGAGTTTAGGAGCGAAGGTACTTAATAACAGGGCAGTTGAATTGGCGAAAAAATATAATGTTAAATTAACTTCTTCGGGAAGTTTTTCGGATGAGGAGGGAACAAAAATAGAAAATAGTGGTTTTGAAAATGCTTTAGTTACAGGTTTTACTGCTGATAGAGATGTAACTATTGTCACTGTTTACGATTTAGATAAATCGTATTCTGTATTTACTAAGTTAGCTGATAATGGAATTAATGTTGATGTGATTGGTCAAAGTATTGGAATGAATGAGATTTCTTTTACTGTTAAAAATGAAAAAGTGGAAAAAATAAAGGAGATTTTAGCTGATGATTACCGAGTTGAGTTTATACCGAATTGTGGGAAAGTTTCTTTGGTAGGATGTGGAATGATCGATAAACCGGAAGTTGTTAAAAAATTGTACGAAGCTCTTGTTGAAAGCAATGTAGAGATTAAATTAATAAGCAGTTCTGAGATAAAGTTTTCTGTTATAGTTGATAATAAAGATGTTGACACAGCACTTAATTCGATTCATAATAAAATGGTAAATTAAATTTTTTCTGTTGAGATTGTAGGAAATTATTTTTTGTTAAATAAAATGTTGTGCTTTGCCACGAGAAATAAAAATTGCTTTTTACAATCTCAATAGTTATACATATTGGAGGATATTTTTATGAGCGGAATTTTATATTTGGTTTCTACGCCGATTGGTAATTTAGAAGATATTACTTTAAGGGCGATTAGAGTATTGAAAGAAGTAGATATTATCGCGGCTGAAGATACCAGGCAAACTATTAAATTATTAAATCATTTTGAAATTTCAAAGCCTCTTACGAGTTTTTTTAGACATAATGAAGATAAAAAAGGCGAGTATATAGTTTCTTTGCTAAAAGAAGGGAAAAATATAGCTCTTGTATCTGATGCCGGAACTCCTGCGATTTCTGATCCGGGTGAAGAATTGGTAAGAATGGCGATAGATGAAAATATAACTGTTGTTCCGGTTCCGGGACCTGTTGCTGCGACTTCTGCTCTTATTGTTTCAGGTTTAACTACGGGTAGGTTTTCGTTTGAAGGTTTTCTTCCTATGAATAAGAAAAACAGAAAGGACAGGCTTGGAGATTTAGAGCGTGAACAAAGAACTATGATTTTTTATGAAGCTCCGCATAAGTTAAAAAGTACCCTAAAAGATATGAGAGAGTATTTTGGAAACAGGAACATCGCCTTAGCGCGTGAGATGACTAAAATTCACGAAGAAATTATAAGATGTACTTTAGACGAAGCGATAGAAAAATATAATGATGAACCGCCTAAAGGTGAATTTGTTGTTGTGGTTGAAGGATATAAAGGAGAGTCTATAAAAGAAACGTTTTGGCAAGATATGACGATAGATGAACATTATGAGTATTATTTGGCTAAGGGATTGGCTAGAATGGATGCTACGAAAAAAGTTGCATCAGACAGAGGCGTTTCTAAAAGAGAGATATATGGGGAATTGAATGTGTAAATAGTTTTCGTTTTGAAAAGCGTATAAAAGTTTATCAATAATTATACGTTTTTCTTTTTGTCTTTAAAATTTGTTACAGGTCAGACTTAATTACTTATCAAAAGATAATATCATTAGTTTTCCCGCTCAAACACGTCCTCGTTGAAAAATTCGATTAAATTCTTATTTTGAATTTTTCAACTGTGGAACTCGCTCTTTAAACTAATGATATTATCTTTTTGAAACAAGTAGACTGAATAGTAACGAAAATTTAATGTGAAAATATATAAATTTTTTATTTTAAATGTCGATGAAAATATCGTAGGAAGGGATTTTGATGATATGGGAACTAAATGGAGTAAATATGATAAATTATGGGTGGCTTTTTCGGTAGTACTAATTCTTTTAGGAAGTATATATAAATTTTTATTTATAGTAAATTCTGATTCTAATGTTGTTATAGAGTTGATTTCGGGAGTTTTAGCTATATGTGGCGTAACTTATGTTTTCGGAATAGCGAAGCAGTCAAAATTCGCGTATTTTTTCGGTATTGCTAATGTTATACTATATGCGATTGTTTGTTATTCTAAAGAATTATATCTTAGTATGAGCTATAATTTATTTTATAGTTTCCCGATTTTGATTTACGGTTACATTAATTGGAGTAGAAAAGATGGTAAAGAAAAATCCGGAATAAAGCGACTTAGTAAATCGGGACGAATAATTTTAAGTGGTGCGATGATTGGGGCTGTTTGTGCTTTTGCTATTATTTCCGATAATTTTTTTAACGGAAGTAATGTATGGTTAGATGCGATTGTTTCTGTTTCGGTATGTGTTGCTACGTTTTTAATGACTAAAAAGTATATTGAACAGTGGGTTTTATTTATAATTTCGGATTTCTTCGGACTTGTAATGTTTATAGTGATTAATTTTAATAATATGAATGATGTAGAATTGTTGATTATGTGGGCTATATATTTAATAAATTCGATTTATGGGATGTTTGCATGGAGAAAGACGTTAAAAGAACAAAATTAGGAGGAAAGTTAAATGAAAAAGGTTACAACTTTGTTTTTGTGTTTTGCGGTTTTGGCGACTGTATGTGTGGCGATGACTACGTCGGAACGTCAAGCGGTATATGCGGATGTTTTTAATCCCGGTATAATTACGTCAGATGATACTATGGATAAATTATTGGTAGAACCTGAACCGGAGCCGATAATTGATGAACCGATAGAAGAACACATTTATGACGGAGTTGCATATCTTACTTTTGATGATGGCCCTTCTACTACAATTACGCCTCAAATTTTAGATACGTTAAAAGAAAAAAATGTGAAGGCTACGTTTTTTGTAATAGGAAGCTATGCAAAGAGTCATCCTGAACTTGTTAAAAGAGCTTATGATGAAGGGCATACCATAGGACTTCATTCTTATACTCATAAAAAAAGTATGTTTAATTCGTTAACAGCTTTTAAAGAAGAGGTGGACAAGACATACGATGTGGTATATGATATTATAGGTGAGGCTCCTAAGTTTTTTAGAATTCCATATGGAACAAAAATAGGAAGCTCATATAAAGAGTACTTAACTGAGAAGGGACTTAGCGTAATAGGTTGGAATTGCGAAAGTTATGATTCGAGAACTTTTACGACGAAAGCCGAAGACTTGGTAAAGGCTGTAAAGGATACTATGGGAACTAGAAAAGATGTTACTGTTATAATGCATGATACTTATGGAAAGCAAAAGACTGCGGATGCTGTGGCTGAAATTATAGAGTATTTTAATGAGCTAAATTATGAGTTGAAAAGATATGAATAAGGAGAAGTAATAAATATGGCAATTTGGGCGATTTCCGATTTCCATTTATCTTTTGGAGTAAAAGATAAGCCTATGGATGTATTCGGGAAAAATTGGGTGGCGTATGAAGAAAAAATAAAAGAAAATTGGCTAAAAAATATAAAGCCGGAAGATGTAGTCTTGCTTGCCGGCGATTTTTCATGGGGAATGTATTTAGAGGAAACTATTCCGGATTTTAAGTTTTTAGAGTCATTACCGGGGAAAAAAATTATGATTAAAGGTAATCACGATTATTGGTGGGAAACTCAAAATAAACTTAAATTATTTAAAAAGGAAAATGAGTTTGATTCTGTTGAGTTTATTCATAATTCTTTTGTAGGGTTGGATAACGTCGCTGTTTGTGGTACAAGAGGTTGGGAACTTGGTAGTACGGATGTAGATGAAGAAACTGATAAAAAGGCTTATGAGCGTGAAAAAATGAGATTAATTCGCTCGCTTGAGGAAGCGATAAAGGCGGGGTACAGTGAATTTATTGTTATGCTTCATTACAACTTAGGGATTAATGCGGAATATGTTGATATATTAAAAAGATATGGTGTAAAGTTGTGTATTTTCGGACATCTTCACGGTAAGTCTGATTATATGGAGTATGATAAAGAAGGAATTAAATTTTTATGTACATCTTGTGATTTGCTTAATTTTATGCCTATTTTAATTAGAAATTAAAGAATGGAGGAAATTTTTATGAATTTACCAAACAAAATAACGTTAGTTAGAATTTTTTTAGTGCCTATTTTTATGATAGTTATGTTTTTACCTGTTCCGTATGCTAATTTAATTGCCTTTTTTATATTTATTGTTGCATCGCTTACGGATTTTATTGATGGTAGATTGGCTCGTTCTAAAAATTTAGTTACGAACTTTGGTAAATTTTTAGACCCTTTGGCTGATAAACTTTTAGTTGCTGCGGCGTTAATTGCTTTAGTTGGTCAAGATAAATTGCCTTCTTGGATTGCTACTGTGATTATAGCAAGGGAGTTTATTGTTACAGGAATTAGATTAATTGCCAGTAACGAAGGTAGAGTAATTGCTGCAAGTATTTGGGGAAAAATGAAAACAGTTACTCAAATTATTGCGATTTCTTTATTGTTGATAGATAATTACAGACTTCCTGCTGATGAATCAGATATATTTATGGTTCAAAAGTTCCAAAATTTAATTGCTAATTTTAATGTTGCTCCGGTTGAAGGAGTTGTTGGAATTTTAGCTATAATTATGGTTGCTGTTGCGACTGTTGCGACTATATTTTCCGGTTATGATTATATTGTGAAAAATAAAGATGTATTGAAATTGGAGGATTGTTAGTTTTGAGAAATATTAAGTTTATTATTGAATATGACGGTACAAAGTATAATGGTTGGCAATCTCAAAAAAATGGCATTGGTATTCAAGAGATGATTACTAATGCCATTCATCAGGTTACGGGAGAGGAAATTAAGTTAAATGGTTCGGGAAGGACAGATGCCGGAGTTCATGCGATAGGTCAAACGGCTAATTTTAAAACGGATTCTACTATTCCTGTTGAAAAGTTACCGATTGCCGTGAATTCCTTTTTGCCGAAAGATATTGTTATAAAAAGTGCGGAAGAAATGGATGAAAAGTTTCACGCAAGGTATAGTGTAAAAGGGAAAAAATATATGTATATCATAAATAACTCTAAAACACGTTCTGCGCTTGATTTTTACAGAGAGTATCATATTAACCAAGAACTTGATTATAAAAAGATGAAAAAAGCGTCTGAATATTTTGAGGGTACATATGATTTTAAAGGATTTATGGCATCCGGAAGTTCTGTAAAAGATACGATAAGGACTATTACTAAGGTTCAAATGAAAAAACGTGATGACGGAAGAATTATTTTTTTGTTTACCGGCGATGGATTTTTGTATAATATGGTTAGGATTATTGTCGGAACGCTTGTTGAAGTTGGATTTGGGAAAATAAAACCTGAGGAAATTACGGATATTATAAAGTCTAAAGATAGGTCACGTGCGGGGAAGACTGTTCCGGCACAAGGATTATATTTAGTGGAGGTTTATTACTAATGAATATTTCTAAAGTTTTTTTTACTACCGAGGATAATTTAAAATTGGTAGGTTTGCTATATTTGCCTGAAAGCAAAGGTATATTTAGGCAAATAAGAAAATGTGATAAAGTTGTTATTTTTTTACACGGAATGTATAGTGATTGTTTGAAAAGGCGAGATGATATTTTCGGAGAAGAATTGAATAAAGCCGGATATGCGTATTTTACTTTTAACAATAGAGGAGCTCAAATGGGTAATTTAAATATGGATAATTTGTACGGAACTGCTTTTGAAAATCCATATGATGCTTATTACGATATTGAGGCGGCTATAAAAGCTATGGAGAAACGTGGATTTAAAGAAATAAATATTGTCGGCCATAGTTTAGGGTGCAGTAAAATATTGAATTGGTATCCGAAGAAAAAAGTAAATGTTGCGAGTGTTGGGCTTTTATCGCTTACTGCTTTGTCGGATAAGTATCGCCAAATTGCCGGAGAAAAAGCTTATAAAATTGCGATGGCGATTGCGGAGGCTAAGATTAAGAAGGGAAAAGGTAAGGAGTTACTAAGACCTGAGTTTTATCCGAAACCTATTTCAGCCGGCACGTTTAATACGATTTTTAATTGTGAAAGTGAATTTAATACTGTATTTTATGAGGATAAAGAATGGAAAGCTGATTCGCTTAATGTAATTGAAGAGCCTTTATTTATGAGGTACGGAACAGTAAATGAAACGACGACTAAAACTGCCGATGAGACTGTTAATCTTATAAAAAAGCTTGTTAAAAATGCGAAATTAGATGTTGGATATATAGATGGAGCAGATCATTCTTACCATGGTAAGGAAAAAGAGTTGATTAAGCAATATATTGATTTTTTGAAAGGACTGTAAACAAACTCATAAAGCATTGCACTGTACTTTGTTTCGCTGGGTATAGTGCAATGCTTTATATTAATGATGGATGAGTTTTTTTACAGCTTTTTTTTACTATGGAGTAGTATATTTCTCACTCTAAACTTAAAAAATATACATCAAAGTTTCTGTATAACATTAATTTGCCTACATATAATGAAATTAGGTTATATGGGGGGATATATATGTTAAATTACGAGGTTATAGGCAAAAAGATAAAGGATTTAAGAATTGAAAAAGGTATGAATCAAAAGGCGTTAGCGGATAAATTAAATGTTTCAATTGGCTATATTAGTCAAGTTGAGTCGGGCGATAAGTGTTTTAATCTTCAAAGATTAGAGGAGTTATCTACTGTACTTGGGAAGCCGGTTGCGTACTTTATTGAAGGAGCTAATTCTGATGATAGAAAAGCTATGGAAGAAGAAATACAATTTTTAATTAGAAGAATTAAGCCTGAAAAGTATGAGATGATAATTAAAATGCTTAATGTTATATCTGAAGAAGTTGAGTAAAGTTAAATTTAATTTTGTTTTGGGATGATATTTTTAATATGTGGTAAAAAATTATTCAAATTAGTGTGAAAGTATTAACTTTTATGATATAATTGTTTTATCGAGTTAATTATATAATAAGTTGGGGGAGCGTTATGAACAATATTGATTTGATGAATTTTTGGCTTGAAAGTTCAGAAGAAGATTATAATGTAATGAGAGTATTGTATAATAATAAGAAGAATAGCTATTGTTTATTTTTTGGACATTTAGTAATAGAAAAGTTATTAAAAGCTCTTTATGCTAAGCAAAATAAAAATGCTGCATATGCCCCCAAAAGCCATGATTTACTGTATTTAGCCGGGAAAATTGGACTAAAATTGACTGAAAAGCAAGAAGATTTATTGGATATAATTACCAAATTTAATATGAGTGCAAGATATGATGATTATAAACGAGAATTCTATGTAAAATGTACTGATGAATACACATTAGAACAAATAAAAAATATTGAGGAGGTAAGAATATGGCTGAAAAAGTTAATACTGACGGAATGATAATGGAAATAGTTCAAAAATATGTTGAAACGATTTGTGAAAATTATAATGTGTATGCAATTATTTTGTTTGGCTCTTATGCTAAAGGAACAAGTAACGATGATAGTGATATTGATATTGCTGTTATAACAGACGATTTTAATAATGATATAATTGATGAAGAATTAAATTTGATGCGCTTAAGACGAAGTATAGATACAAGGATTGAGCCACATTTAATAAGAATACAAGATTATAAAGAAGCGAGAACGCCTTTTATTAGAGAGGTTATTGATACAGGAATAAAAGTGGCATAAAAAGAGGCTGTAAAAAAATCGGTTATCATTTAAATAACGTATTGTACTGTACCAAGCGAAACAAAAATTGCTTTTTTGTCCCTCTATGTAGAACACATTTTAAAGTTGCCCAGGATGTGAGCGTAAGCTCCGTTCCGTACTTTAAATTAACTCTACACTTTCCACAAAAAATATTTTTGGTGAGCGAGGTACAGTACAATACGTTATGAATTTTATGATTTTTTTACAGCCTCTTTTATTTTTTAGCTGATTACTAATGCTTTTCCTACGTCTAATACGTCAGGATTTTGAATGTTGTTTATTTTTACCAATTTATCTATTGTTGTATAAAAGCGCTTTGCTATTTTCCAAAGTGTGTCTCCGGGTTTTACGAAATATATTGTTATACCCGAATTTATAAGTGGTAATTCTTCCATTTCTATTACGTCACGTAGCAATGAAAGCTGGTTTGACGAGTTTTTATATCCGGAAATTGTCATTGATATTTTTATGTCATATTTATCTTGCCCGTTTGGAGTAACTTCAATGCTTGTTATCGAAGCGTTTGACAATATGTCTATATCAGAGGATAGGACATGTTCTAATGGCATATCTAATGTAACACTGTTTATTCTTCCGCTTGATGGAACAGAATATAGTATTGTTACGTCTATTACTCCTTTTAACATATTATTATTGTTTTCTTTTTCTAAGTTTAGACTTTTTATTCTTGCAAAAGATGAAAGAATTTTTATTTCTTCATCTTCCGGAATGGATATGGAGTCTCTTAAAGATATGTCTTCACTTTGAAGTGGACTATTTGTTTCATAGAATATTTCGTCTCTTTGAGGTAATAAATTTCTAGTTGTATCGTATATATCTTCTATTACATTTATATCTGAGTTTTGAAATGCTTTTGCGTTTGTTTCTATTTCTGTGTCAACTTCAATTACTCTCATTAGTTCGTCAGAGTCAGGAAGTATTTTTAATCCTACATTTTTAATAGTGTTGATTACTTCTGTAAAATCGTCTTCGTTAATTCCGTTTATATCTATAAAGGTTGAAAACGGAATAGTAGTTTCAAATATTGATATTTCGTTTGAATTATCAGTTGTATAATAGATTTTTATATTAAAGTCAGCTTTTATAATTATTTTTCCGTCAGATATTACATTTTCTTCGTTACTTACGGTACTGTCGTATTTTATTATGTCTTTTATGTTTGGCAAGTCTGTTGGTAACATTGCAGTATCTTTTAATGTTGTTTTGCTTGATGTTTCTCCTAAGAAAGTGGGAATTGTTTTGGTTGAATTAAGTACTTTAATTGTTTCATTATCTCCTGCGGACTCAATGTAGGTTATATTATTTTGATTTGAATATTTTAGATTTGCATTTAGTTCTGAGGAAACACTTAGTTTTCTACCGTTTAAAATTAAGGAAGATACTTTTTGAGGAGTTATGGTTAAGTTTACACAAGAGTCTGAAGTTAGATTTTTGGCCGCAAATGTATTTTTGAACGGTATTGATGTTGAAATTCGAATTATTTCGCTTGGCGTTTCATTTGAAACATATAGAATGTTAAATTCACAATCACCGGAAAATGTTATTTGTCCGGAGTTTACCGAGTAGTCATTTATGACAGGTAAAGCGTCTACAAAAAGTACCGAATCGACATCCGGTTTTACGTCCGGAATTATGACGTCTCCTTCGATAAAGAATGAGTCATTTACTTCCGGATAAGTTTGATTTAGTGTAATTGAGTTATGGGTTAAGTCTATCATAAGTCATCTCCATTCTGCCGATATTCGGCTTGTTTTTTCTAATGCAATTTATGATGGAGATGTTAGTTTTAGAACGAATTTGAAGAATTTATTATTAGATTTGTTAAGTTACAACTTATTTTTTTACAGCCCCCTTTTTTAGATTTAGCAACGATAAATTTTGAATTTTACAATTTTTGGCTAGAATATAAATCGGTTACATTGACGGACATTGCCAAATGTGGTATAAATAATATGTATATTTTTAGCAAAGGAGATTTTTTTATGAGCGATGTAAAGAGGATTGAACCGAGAACTTTGCCCGGATTTATGGAATTACTTCCTAATGAGCAAATTTTATTTAATCAAATGAAAGAAAAAATTCAAAAATCATATGAAAGATTTGGCTTTTTACCGCTTGATACGCCTATCTTAGAGCTTGGAGAAGTATTACTTGCTAAAGCTGGCGGTGAAACGGAGAAACAAATTTATAAATTTTCTAAGGGAGATAATGATTTAGTTATGAGGTTTGATTTAACTGTGCCTTTGGCTAAGTTTGTTGCGGAGCATTATGGTGAGCTTGGATTTCCGTTTAGAAGATACCAAATCGGTAAGGTATATAGAGGAGAGAGACCTCAAAAGGGGCGTTTTAGGGAGTTCTATCAATGTGATATTGATATTATCGGAGACGGCGAGCTTTCTATTATTAATGATGCCGAAATGCCTAGTGTTATTTATAATACTTTTAGAGAACTTGGCTTTTCTGAGTTTGTTATTTGTATAAATAATAGAAAAATTTTAAACGGTATTTTTAGACACCTTGGTTTATCTGATGTTTCCATGGATGTTATGAGAATTATAGATAAATTAGATAAAATCGGAGTAGAGGCTGTATGTGAAGAACTTGAAAAACTTAATATAGGTAAAGAAGCTATAAATACTATAAAAGATTTTGTGCTTATTGAGGGAACGACGGACGAAAAGCTACTTGCGTTAGATAATTTAGGCGTAGAAGATGAACTTTTTACAGAAGGATTAAATGAATTAAAAGAAGTAGTAAAGTATATTAGAGTTTTGAATGTGCCTGATACTCATTTTACTATTGATTTAAAAATTGCAAGAGGTCTTGATTATTATACGGGTACGGTATATGAAACATTTTTAACTAATTATCGCAGTTTAGGAAGTGTTTGTTCGGGCGGAAGGTATGATAATTTAGCTGAATATTATACCAATAAAAAATTGCCGGGTGTCGGAATTTCGATTGGTCTTACTAGGTTGTTTTACCAATTGAATGAAGCTGGTTTAATAAATTGTGATAAAAAGTCGATTGCTGATGTTTTGATTATCTCTATGGATAATGAGATAAGTGACTGCTTGAGGGTTGCGACTTTGTTTAGAGAGAATGGTATAAACGCCGAGGTTTATTTACAAGATAAGAAAATGAAGGCTAAGATGAAATATGCAGATAAACTTCAAATTCCTTTTGTTGTAATTATAGGTGAGGATGAGAGAAAAAATGGAATGGTTACGGTAAAAAATATGATTTCCGGTAAACAAAAGTTAGTAACTGCGACTGATGCGATTTCGTTAATAAAGCAATAATAAATTTAGTTGTGTAAATTAAAACTTTAATAGAATAGTATAATTAGTAATGATTTTAATAAAAAATAGATATTTAGTAATTATGGATTTAATTTTAAATAAGTTTACATAAAAGTGTTGCAAAAAATTATAATATGTGTTAAACTAATAAAGTAATTATGTGAATTCTATTTAGGAGGTAAAAAAATGAAAACATTTATTAGTAAAGTATTTTTAATAATGTTGGTAGCAACGGTATTGTTTACAGGTAATGCGATGGCTGTAACAGATACTACCGCTCCTTCGATTTCGATGGGAAAAAGTTCAGGTAGTATAATTGAAGCAAAGTCTACTTTTACATTTACAGTTAAGGATGATGAAAGTTATATAAAGGATATAAGCTATTATTGGGCTAATAATGACTCAGCTCGTACAATGGTTGACGGTACGAAGAAAATTGAATTTTCTAACTTAGTTAATAGAAATCCTTATTATGGTATGACTCCTGCTGCGCCATCAAAACCGGGAGAATATAAGTTCCATATAGAAGTAAAAAATGGTGCTGGATTATCTACAATTGATGAGTATACATATTATATACAAGGAGATACATCAGCTCCTGAAATTACTGCAAGTATTAAAAGCGGAAGTACGATTGAACTTAATTCTACTGTAGTTGTAACAATTACAGAAGATGAGAGCAATATCGTAGAAGCTTCATATACAATAAATAACGGTATTTCTGATAAAGTTACAAATAATGCCAATAAAAAGGTAATATTTAATATTAAAAACTTTAATTTAGAAAAAACATATATAATTGATGTTAAGGCTAAAAATGCTGATGGCGTTGAAGCAACCAAAAGATTGATATACTATGTAAAAGATACAACTGTAAAAGATACAGAAGTTCCTAAGGTAACAGCATCTGTAAAAGATGAAACAGTGACAGTAAAAGTAACAGATAATATAGAATTAGCAAGTATAAAATATAGTTGGAATAGTACAACAAATTATAAAGCAGTATCCGGTGTAAGCGGAAAGAGCAAAACTTTTGAATTAGAATTGCCTTCAACAACAAAAACACAAGTATTAAGAGTTATTGCCAAAGATACTTCTGGAAATGAAACGACTTTTGAATATACAATAGAAGTAGAAGAAAAAGTTATTACGACTCCTGTAATTACAGCGGATTATGCTAGTGGAAGTACAATAGATTTATTAACAACGGTAACTTTTACAATAAAAGATAGCGGAAACGATATAGTAGAAGCGTCTTATGATTGTAATGGAATTTATCAAAAGATTACAGAAAAAGACGGAAAAGTAGCAAATCGTACTTGGGAAATTAGATTAACTAACTTTAATTTAGTTCAAAAATATACAGTAGTAATAACAGCTAAAAACGAAGCCGGAGTTGAAACATCTAAAACTTTTATTTACTACGTAAGGGGTAATGAAGAAGTAGATACAGAAGCTCCTCAAGTTGGTGTAAGCGTTGCTGGAGGAAGTAATGTATCGGCTGGACAAACGATAACAGTAATCTTAAAAGATAATAAAGCATTAAAGAGCGGAAAATACAGTTGGGATAGCACAACAAGCTATAAAACAGTGTCAAACGTAAGCGGAACAAGTAAAACATTTGATGTAACAGTTCCATCAACAGTAGGAACACATACATTAAGAGTATTAGCAACAGACCAAGCCGGAAACGAAAGCGGAGTAAAAACATTTGTTTACTACGTAAAAGCTACAGAAGAAGTAGATAATAATGCTCCTACAATAAAAGCTAATCCAAGTTCGGGTAATATTGAGCCTTCAGCTAATATTACAATTACAGCGACAGACGATGTAAGCTTAATGACTGTTGGATATTATTGGGACGATGAAGAGGCAACAACTAAGACCATTTCAGGAAAAACATATAGTATAACTGTTGATGCGCCTTCAACTGTTGGAAAGCACATTTTATACACATTTGCATACGATAAATCTGGAAACGAAACCAAAAAAGATTTTACATATAATGTACTTGACAATGAAAAACCTACGATTTCTGTGAACCCAAAAAGTGGTTCAACAGTAGTTGGAGGTAAAGTAATAAAAGCAACATTAAGAGATGACTCAGAACTTGCAAAGGTAGAGTATAACTGGAAAGGTAAAACAGTTACAAAAGAAACTATTTCCGGAACATATGAAGTAATTGAATTACCTGCAATTTCTTCAAAAGCGGGAACATATTATATGTATATCACGGTAACTGATGCTACCGGCAATAGTACAAGTGGAATATATACATATTACGTAGAAGATGACGATAATGATGATGAAGGCGACATTCCGACAGTAGATGCAGACCCAAGTAAAGGTACATTAGAATATGGCGATAAAATTACAATTACTGCTGAAGATGATGATGGCATAGATTATGTTGAATATTACTGGGATGATGACGATGCTAAAAAGAAATATAGCGATGAATTTACAGTAAGAGTTCCATCAGAAGAAGGTAAACATTATTTATACGTAAGAGCTACTGATGAATTAGGTAATAGATGTAGTTATGAAAGATTTACATATACAATAGAAAAAAATAATTATCCTGGAAATCCTGATATTACAGGTGACCTTAATAAAAAAGTAAAAGATTTAAGAGTTGAAATAAGAAATGGTGATGACAAGATTAAGTTTGAACCGGAAGAAGAAATCTTATATTATATCGACTACTATAACGGTTCTTCTTCAAAAGTAACAAACGCAAAAATTGTTGTTGATTTACCTACATACTTAGAAGGAATTGAAGCTAGTGATAGCGGAAAAGTTACATCTAAGAAAGTAACTTGGAATTTGGGAACATTAAATAAAGGTGAATACGGTAGAGTATCTTTTACAGCACAATATACAAGTGATAAATACAATGAAAAGATAATCACTGTACCTGCTAAAATTTATTCAGGTTCTTCATTAAAAGATACATCAACAGTAAGAAACTTAATTTATTGTGATGATGGTTCAGGTAGCGGTTCACACGCAGCATATTGCGTAGGTTATCCGAGTGGAGCGTTTAGACCTAACGGAAACATTACAAGAGCTGAACTTGCTACTATGGTTGCAAACATTGAAGGAATTACTTCAACATACAGAGGACAATTTACAGACGTAGAAGGTCACTGGGCAGCAGATAAGATTCAAGCTTGTGTTGAAAGAGGATATGTAAATCCTTTAGGATATAACTATTTCGGAGCTGAACAATATGCAACAAGAGCTGACTTAGCTTATGCAATTGCGGCGATTTTAGATGTAGAAGATTTAGAACCAATCTTTATATATTCTTCTGATTTAGCTTATAGTGATGCAAGATGTGCTATGGAACAATTATTAAGACTTGGAATTATGGATGGATATAGTGATGGAACATCTAAGCCTGATAAAAATATTACAAGAGCAGAAGCTGTAACTATTATTAATAATTACTTATTTAGAGGAGAGTTATATACAAGAAGTTACAACTACTCATATAACTATAATACAAATTATAATTATGGCGGAAGCAATTATGTTTTACAATTCACAGATTTAACACCAAGTCATTGGGCATATGGCCATATTATGGAAGCTGTAAATGATCACAGATATGTAAGAACATTAGATGGAAATGAAGAAATGTTATAATCAATATGAATAATGAACGTTATAGTTCAAGAGTTCACATGATAACAAAGGTATGAATAAAAAAATATTCATACCTTTGTTTTTTCTCAAAAATATGGTAGAATTTAGTTGCTTTGGCTATAGTTGGTATCGCGATGTTGGGACTTGCGGAAGGATTAATGGGATAAAAATAGTCTAAAGTTGTTACAAAAATGTGAAAAAACAAGGTGGAGAGGTTGCAAAAGTGTGATAAAACAAGGTAGAGAGGTTACAAAAGTGTGATAAAACTTCAAAAATAAGTTGCAAAAGCGTGATTTTAATTGTATAATGTTATGTAGATGCACATATAATATGAAGAGGTGATTATAATGCGTAGATATATAAA
>CAYYWT010000020.1:0-18383 GCA_964475435.1 uncultured Eubacteriales bacterium | reverse complement strand
ATATCGGGATAACTTGTCGACCGTATCCATGGAATCATTTCCACCAATATAGAAAAATGCACCAATATTCATTTCAGCAAATTTTTCAAAAATAAATTGATAAGGCTGAATATCATCCTCCGGTTTTGGAAGCTTAAAACGACAAGAACCAAGATACGCCGCCGGAGTAGTTCTTAAAAGCGACAATTCTTCATTAGTCAACTCATCTAATTCAACAACTTTATCTTTTAAGAAACCTTCTATTCCGTTTACCATTCCATAGACTTTATCTATATTTTCTTGATTTTTCGCCTCATCAATTATTCCGCATAAACTAGAATTAATAACAGCAGTCGGTCCACCGGACTGACCAACTAGAATGTTTTTCATAAAGTCGCCTCCTCCAAAGCACGAGCAAGTTGATCTGGACAAGAAGTGCCACGTCCGTTACAATTTATTCCCTTTAATTTTTTAATTACATCTTCAACCTTCATTCCTTCAACCAAATGACTAATTCCTTGTAAATTCCCGTTACAACCGCTTACAAAGTTAACTTTAGTTAAAACTCCATCGTTTACCTCAAATGTAATTTCTCTTGAACACGTACCATGTGTTTTATATGTGTATGTCATTTTTATTCCTCCCTTATGCTAATCATTATAATATATATTTTTAAACATTTGTAATCCTTTTTCAATATTATCAAAAAATTCTTCTCGTCTAAAACTATATTTTTTACTTTTATCTCCGTTTTTTCCTATATCTTCAAAACTGTATTCCTTTTTAACTACTAGGTCAGATATGCTATTTATAGTATCTACTCCTTTTTCCGTATTACATACTACTACTGAAACCCCATCCTTAACATCTAATTTACTATCAACTTTATCAATTCCCCAAAAATCTCCTAAAGTAATATCTGCCGTATGATTTTCTTTTGTATATCCACAATCATAACAACTTTCATTAACTATAACTCTTTTAGCCGTAAATAGAAATATATAAATATCATTGATCCCTTTATATGAGTTACCATTTTCGAAGATTATTTCAGTATATGACTCTCCTTTTGACCAATCTTCAGCCTTTTTTCTGAACTTTATTGAAATTGCTTTACTTTGATATTTTTCTTCCAACATTTTTATATATTCTTTATAAACTTTTCTTGAATTATTTCCTCCACACATAAAAGTAACTGTTAAAAGATTATGATAATTTTTATTTAAGTAACGTTGGAGTCCGTCTACTTGACAAGGAGTTCCGATAAACATTACTTCTTTTTCTTGAATTAATAGTTTTTCAATTTTCTTAAAAGTATTTCCTAAGTAACTCTGAACATATTTTGAATATCTAAATAATTTTAATTCCTCTAAATCATTAGTAATATAATGCACTGGCATAAGATTTTTATCGTATTTAACACCACATACATATCCGCCATTTTTTATTATATTTTCTCCTAATATTGTCGCAATTCCTCCAGAAGTAGTATTTTTACGGATGCTATTATCTTTTGCCCACATTGCATAAACTTTACGCTGATTTTTGTTTATAATAACACTAACATTCTTTCTCTCACAAACTTCTTTACAGATTCCACATTCTATACAACGAGCTTTATCTATAACCGGTTTTAAAAAGCCATATTTATCTTCTTTCATTTCAATACATTGAGTAGGACAAATATTGGCACAAGCGGAACAACCAGTGCATGTATCTGTCATATTTTTTACAAACGTATTATGAGTATTTTCACATAACATTGGATAAGAATAATAATCTATATTAATATTCATAGTTTTTAATTGCTCTATTATCTCAAGATGAAATTTAGTTGAAATAAGTAAGATACTATCTGAATTAATATATTTGTACAATTCTATTGGAGCAATAATATCGTATGATTTGTCTTTTACAATCATTTTTTTATTTTGTTTATTTATATCGTTATCTACAACTACCTTGATTTTATCTTCGAGTTCAAAATACAGTATGGATTCTTTTGCCATAATTGAAGATCCCCATATAATAACTTGTTTATTTCTTGATATATTAAAAAAAGTTTTTTCATCACATTCTTTAATTAATCCCATGTTATTTTATTCCTCCGACGTCGCTTTTTTTAAGAAATCTAATGATTTTTCCCGTTCTTTTTCCAATAACTCATTAACTTTAGAATAGTTGATAGCACCAATATTTTCTATATCCTTCAAGCTTGTACATATTGGAGCATTTATATCTAATTTTTCGAGGATGTTAGTTGTCCTATCAGAGTAATTATAACTTTCTCCATTCATTCTTTTTAGTAAACAAAATTGCTTGTTATAATTAATAGAAAGAGCCATGCCGTGAAATGAATCCGTGCATACAGCGTTAGAATATTTTATTAAGGATAAAAATTCCTTAGGACCGGCATCATTAATTTCAATAAAATCTCCCGGAAATTCTTCCCCGGTCAGATTACTCTTTATATAAACAATTCTTTCAGCTTTATAGTAATCTTTTAACTTCCTAAGCATCATTTTATATGGCCTTACCACACTTAAATTATAACATAAAATATATGGCTCTTTTATAATTCTACTTGTTGCTATTTCATCCCATTCTCTAGAATTTAATAAAAATGTAGGATCTAATACATTTTCAATTTCTTTAGTTGTATATTTTTTTAAGATTTCGGTAGCAGATTTTTCACGAACTGAAATATAATTAAAATTATTTAAACATTTTCCCAGTTCTTTATATCTATTTACTAATTTAGAATTTTCTTTAATAATCCCACTACTCGCATACGAAATGCGTCGCTGATATTCATTTCCAAAATCCAACATATAGAATTTATTTATCCACTTAGGATTCCATATTTGGTCACTACCGGCAACTAGTATATCACATTTATTAGTTGCCTTTTCTACATCTTTTAAATTGTAACAAGGGAAAGCAAGATCTACATTTTTATTTATAAATTTTTGAAATTTCTTTACTCTTTTATTAAAACCTAAGTCTATAACATTTTGTTGAAACCAATTTTCATATAATCTATTCAGCCATCCTATCGTAAATTTTCGTTTTATTTTATCTTTACTATCTTTTTCTCTGTAAGGAATAACTTTTACTTTTAAATTTAAATTATTTAATTTTTTATATAAAGCATAACATTGTAAAACTTGTCCGTAATTAGTTTTGTCGAAATTATTACAAAACGTAATTAAAGCTACTTTTTTCATACGCAATACCTCACAATATCTTCTATTGAAATTACATTTTTAATTCCGATTTTATTTAACGTTTCCTCTATCTCGTTATAATACTGTAAAGGCGTAACTATAACTGCGTCTACTTTTTCTAAAGGTTCATTTGGCAATAAGATCTTAAAATTATCAATATTGAGATTTTTGGCATTTTTGTCAATTCCGTATAGTACTTTTACATTTTCAAGATTTAGTAATTCATAATATACTTCTTGACCTAAATTACCTAATCCATAAATAGCAATATTTTTCAAGTAATTATCCTCAAAATACTTACTTAAACTTTTGCCCTCGCGTTTTAATTTAAGCCAATTAGCTAATAAATTTAAATAAAATAACCGTAAATTCTGCATAAAAATCTCCTTTTATAATTATTATAGAATTTTTATCGGAGCATTCCAAATAATCTTATCTTCTTCAATCCCCATATTCGTTAATTGATCTTTCATTTCTTGGGCAACCATTTCATTGATAACCGATAAATATATGATATCATAGGTTATATTTAATATTTCTTTAGGCAAATAAACAACTTGACCATCGCATTCTTTTGTATTATTATCTACCCATAAAACAACATTATATCCTAATTTTGAGAGTTGGTAAAAAGCGTCTTCACCAACTTTTCCTGCTCCAAATAGTACAATTTTTTTGTCATCAAGTCCATAAGTATTTATAATATACGCTTGAATATGTTCGTTAAATCCTAATCCCTCATTAAGAGCCCATTTTATTCTACGAATTGTCCATTTTTGAAGCTGAGGAACTAGTATATTTTTCATAGGATGATTAATAAAATCTTCTTCTAATGAAAGATATATTTTATTAAGAATTGTCAAGCTTTGTTTATTATTGCTATTTACTGCTGACCCTTCTCTAAATCTATAGTGATACAAGCATTCAGGAATAAAGTTAACCTTGTTACATAACAAAAGATATTTATAAACAAATACAAAATCCTCAGCATATGTTATAGTTGGGTCTAAGCTTTCAAATATTCTATTTACTAATTGAGATTTAAAAATTTTTCCCCATAAACAATTAGAAATAATTGTTTTACTTTCAGCAACTGCCAAAATCGATTCACTTAATATTTCATTAACATTTTTTATCCCGAGCATATCCTTATTGTAAATTTTACTATGAGTTTTTTCATAATAATACCCACAACAAACCAAGTCAGTATTGCCAATATTATTTATGAAAAATTCTATCATATTATTTTCTGCCCAGTCATCGCCATCTACGAATACGATATATTCGCCTTTAGCTATCCTTATTCCATCATTTCTAGAGGTAACAACCCCTAAATTGGAAATATGATTTAATAATACAATTCTATTATCTAATTTACAAAATTCCTCACATATTTTCTTAGAATTATCAGTAGAGCCATCATTTACTAATATTATTTCAATATTCTTATATGTTTGAGAAATTAAACTATTTAAACAATCCGAAATATATCCTTCTAAATTATATATAGGCACTATAATACTTACTAATGGTGTATTTTCTATCATACTTCCTCCTTTTTTATCTCATTAATTAAATCAGTTGCAATTTTTGAACCAATATTGCCGGCATTATTAAACCATTCTTCTATTAATTTCATTCTCTTTTCATACTCATAATCGCCTGTTTTTAATATTTTTTCACACACTTCATATCCAATTTCACTATTTTCAGCAGGATAAAGTTCTGTCAGTTTCAAAAAAGCATTTTCGCTTTCATCATATTTCTTTAGCTTTTCTAATCCTCCCCAATTAATCAAAACTACCGGTTTTTTTGTAAGTAAATATTGAGAAATAATAGAACTATAACCTGTTAAAAGTATATCTGAATAATAAAAGGACGCATCATAAGTCGTATTATAGTCTATAGCTACATTTGAAGATAACTCAATTTCTTTTTTTACTTTTTCCCATTCTTCTTTATAGCTTTGGTAATAAACCTTAAACATCGTCTCTGTCATTGGATGAAACCTATATAAAAGTCCTACATCGCTATCTTTAAAATACTCAATTGAATCTCGCAATACCTTTAAAAGATTTTCAGGTTTAAAATTATAATGCTGATTCTTTAATATTACTTTTTTACCTTTTAATTTTTCCCATTCTTTTGGGAAAACTATATCTCTTTCTTTCATATTAACTACCCAATCCCATTTTGGAAGTCCGGTAGCAATGATATTTTCACCTTTTGTCAGAAAATACTTACTATATATTTCTTTTGCTTTTTCAGATTGGCAAACCACTTTCCAAGCCAGTTGTTGCATTGGCATTTTACATTGAGTTTCTATTTGACTTTGATCTACTACTCCCCTCGACGTAAAATAAGGTAAATATACCAGTTTAGTATATGGGACGATATTTTCAGCCCAAAATTGTTCAGGAGTTACGCTTTCATATGGCTGATTTGTAAACGCCATATCGGGTAATTCCTTTTTTATATCATACTTTTGGAAAGGAATATGAGGTATTCCCATAGAAGTTAAATAGTCTTCATAAATTATATCTGACTTAATTTCTCCGTTCGGTAATTTTATCGCTCTAAATATCGGAGCTAAAACGACTGTTACTTCGCAATCCGTTCTATTTTTAAAAGCTTTATAAACGCTGTCCATAGAATCCCATTTAGAACCTAATTCTGCAAAAAACACAATCTTAAACTTGTACTCTATATTTTTACAATCTTCATTTATTTTTTTTGCTATTTCTAATAATTTATTTATTTCCGATACATATTCTTTTTTCTCATCTATTAACTTAATTATTTCATTTACACATTCCAAAAATAAATCTAGTTCTTTAGTATCTATGTTGTTTGAAATAAAACTGTTCTTTATGGAAGTTATCGCCGAAACGCAATCTGATAATAAGGCTATACTATTTAAATTATTACTTATGTAGTTAACTGCCTCAACTATCGAATCAGATAAAAGATTTATATTTTTATAAACTGTATATCTCATATTCCCAACTCCAATACTTAAAATTGTCTCTGTTCAGAAAAATTATTTGATTTTTCAGTATAAATTACATTCCTTCTAGATACATTTTCTCCAATTCTTTAATTTGATATTTTATGTTATAGCCAGCTTTTGTAATTTCATTATACATATTTTTACGCTCATATCCATTTGCAACTTCTATTATTTTTTCTACCCATTTATTAACATTAAGAGGTACTCTCTGAATATTATTAGTTATACACGCTTCAAATGGCACAAAGTCGCTAGATAAACATTTTAATCCTGAGGCTTGAGCCTCTACTAAACATATACCTAATCCCTCAATTCTAGACGGCAAACAAAATAAATCTGTTGCCTGTAAAATGTTGTTTACGTCATTCCTTTCTCCTAAAAGTATTACTTTATGGTCTATTTTTAATTCTCTTGCCAATTCTTTTAAATAATCAAGTAAAACTCCATTTCCAACTAACAATAATTTAGCATTTTTTATTTCTTTAACAACTTTTGAAAAAACATATAACAAAAATTCTTGGTTTTTAGCATACACTAGTCGACCAACATTCGAAATTACAAAACTATTGTCTAAATTTAATTTTTCTCTATATATTTTCCTAATTTTATTATCAAACGTGAAATTATCTACATCTATTGCATTTTTCATTATTTTTATCCTATCTCGAGGAATATTTTCACCAAATAACCAATCAGCAGCTAACTTAGAGCAAGCCCAAAAATCAGTCGCACAAGATACAGAAAAGTTTTCTTTTATTTTTCTATGTTGTTCTTCGGCAATTTTCCTTTTTTCATCATCAAATATATCTACCATTGTACTATGAGAATGAACAATAATTTTAGGAATTTTACATTCTCTGGCAATATCTTCTACCAATGTACTTTTCCAAAAAGAAGTATGCAAATGAACAATATCATAGTTCCCTTTTAATAATTTAGTCATTTCTTCTATAAATTTTTCACGATTATTTTCAGCAGTACAAGATATATATTTTAAGCCCGCCCCATTTTTTTCAATCTCATCTGAAAAAACAAGTTGCTTACTTACAGTTCCAAAATCACAAGAAAACATGTATTTATCAAGATATTTCCAATTATTCATCGCATAATGAGTTATTCCACCATTACTACCAGCAATTGGAAATTGAAAAATTCTAATTTTATCCATAAATATCTCTCCGATTATACACTCTTATATTAATTCTATTTTAGAAACAGGATGAATCTTCCTTTTTTCCTTCGGCGGTAATTTCATATAATCTCCGAACTTAAAAGATAAATACTCATCATATTCCCAAATACCTTTTAAAATTTTTCCCTCAAACTCTATATCCATACTTTTTTCATACCATTTCTTTAAATATCCGTAAGTTTTATTCGGAGTAGGAAAAGTTAAAATTCTAACAAATTTACTTTTTTTTACATTATTTTTTTCCATAAATTTATAATATACATAAAAAATATAATCAATAGGTATTTTGTTTATTAAACTGTATATTTTTCGTTTTATCCAACATCTATCGGAATTTTTCCCCACCTCAGACCACAAAGCTTTTCTTATACAAAAACATTTAAAATTATGAATACATCTTAATATATAATTATTAGGAACATTATCTAAAGGAAAAATGTCTATAAAAACACCTTGCATATATGGCATATTTTCTTGATTTTCTCTTAAGAATAATGTATCTTTTCGTCTTAATTTTCCATATCCCCATCTATACCCCTTAGTATTTCTATGATCTTGAAAAACAAATCTGTTTGTATCTAATTCAGTTTTACAAGCTTCTCTAAATTTTTCATATTCTTCTCTTAGTAATCCAACGTCAGCGTCATCGTCCCAAGGGATATATCCTTTATGACGTACAGCTCCAAGTAAAGTACCGGCAATAATATTATATCTAATTCCGCATTTCCTACAAATTCTATCCACTTCTACCAACATTTCAAGTTGAATGTTATGTAGTTTTACTAGCATATCTTCTGTAAGTTCTATCATATTCCACCACCATTGTTACAAAATATTTATCGCTTTTCCATTAAAAATTTCTCCATAACGTAAGCCATGGCAGTTGACTCATTTTCTGTTAACTTAAATTCGCTTCGTTTATTTCCGTTTATGCTAGACACAAAATCACTAATTTCATACCTTAATCCATCGCCAAGAAATCTATCCGAATATTTTTCAACTTCATCCGACTTTTCATAATGGACTTCAAAATATGTAGTTTTCCACCAAGGCGGGTCTACAATTATATATCCCTTTGTACCGGATATTATAAGTTGACCTGCTGACTTTACACCTAATCCGCAAGTACTTGTCCCAATTCCGTTTTTGTACTTAAAACATGCTTTAGTAAAAATATCTAAACCATTTTCATTATTTAAAGTTTCAAATCTTACATCTTCAAAATCTGTACCAAATATTTTAAATATCGGAAGTAACGTGTAACTTCCAAGTTCAGTAAAGCTTCCACCATACTTTAAATCTGTAAGTTCCCTATTGTTAGGATTTTCAAGTTTTGTAAAACAAGCCTCTACATTTTTTATACTACCAACCGCACCACTGCAAGCAATCCCTAATAATTTACTAAATCCCGGGCAATATGCCGTTTTTATACCTTCAAAAAGTACTAAATTCTTTTCATTAGCCAATTTAAACAATTCGTCCGCTTGTTTTTTTTCTAATACCATCGGTTTTTCACACAAAACATGCTTACCATTTTCCAACGCCAACTTTATATAATCATAATGAGTCTCATGAGGAGATGCGATATATACACAATCAACATTATTCCAAAATTCATTTAGTTCTTTATATGGTTCTATTTGCCATTTCTTGGCAAAATTACTTGCACTATTAAAGTTAGGATTGTATACCCCTTGAGCATTTATTCCGCTAACCAACTTTACTTCCGGAATAAATCGCTCCGCAATCCTTCCGGAACCTATTATACCAATGCTTTGAATGTGTTGATTCTTATTTCTAAGCATTGTACTTGAAATGTTTTTAGTTCTATCTAAATAAACAACTTTACAATAATCGCTTAAAAAGTCAAACTGGCCTGTCCAATCCGAACCGACAGTAAAAATATCTATTTTATATTTTTTTATATCTCTAAACTTTTGACCTTGAGCTTCTTCTATAATTATTTCGTCAGCAAAACCTGTTTTTTTCACATTTTCTATACGAGTCATTAATGAGTCTACCACATTAAGTTTTCCTCTAGTTTGATCATATTCTTCAGTAGTAACTCCAACAATAAGATAATCTCCAAGAGCTTTAGCTCTTTTAAGCAATCTATAATGACCTTCGTGAAACAAATCAAAAGTTCCGTAAGTTATGACTTTTACCACGTTTATAGTTCCTCCTTAGAATTAAACTTTCGTCTCCATTACATCATAATTATAACCAAAATTCAAGTTATTTAGTGAAAAAAGGGCTGTAAAAAAACTCATAAAATTCATAACGCATTGTGCTGTACCTCGCTTACCAAAAATATTTTTTGTGGAAAGTGTAGAGCTAATTTAAAGTACGGAACGGAGCTTACGCTCACATCCTGGGCAACTTTAAAATGTGTTCTACATAGAGGGACAAAAAAGCAATTTTTGTTTCGCTCAGTACAGTACAATACGTTAGTTAAATGATAAACGAGTTTTTTACAGCTCCTTTTCTACAACAATTTCTCATACTCCTCAATGTCGGCGCCTCTCATAAACGCCTCAATAATCTCTCGACCCAGCGGATCAAGTTCAGGCGTCAAATACTTCTTAAGTTCATCTCTAAAGAAATCATCAAGCATCTTAGCACCCTTCTTGTATGCCTCATCTCCTACTTCCGGTTGTAAATTAACTTCAACAAACTCTTGAGGAACAACAACATCAGGAAGTTCAATATTTTTCAAAACATATCCTAAAAGAGGATATTTGGAAGGTTTTACCATATGTTTTAAAATAGGTTTTTTACCATACAAAACTAGAAACTCTCTAGCAAGCCATTGAGGCATAAATCCAACTTTCCAAGCTCCGATATGTTGGTTAGGGGTTAATATATACTTAACATCATAACATTCCTTAAACTGTTTTAATAAAATATTCGCCTGTGCAACCATCTTTCCCGCTGAAAAAGGCCAATAAGAACCAACGCCTTCGCTACTCATTCCCTTAGTATCTACAATACTCGGATTACTGTAACCACGCGGAGCAACTAATCTCCAAAGCCAAGCAATAGCAGGCGGTAACATATGAAACATTCCTATAATTCCGTATGTCGGATTTTCCTTAGTACAAGGCGGAGTTCTAACTCCAAAACTTCTAATATCTATAGATACAGTAGAATCTACAACTCTAGGGAAATACTTTTTCGGCATAACAACTCTCGGATTAGAGCAAACTTTTCCGTTTCCTTCCGGAATAGCTTCCCAAATTAACGCACTTGTATGAGGAACAGCCTCTAAATTAAGATACAAAATTTCTTCCGGAGGATGCGTACAAAGCCTTTCTAATTCCGGATTAGTTCCACATTGTAAAATATTATCCGTACGAATAAACCAAGCATCTTCCGCATCTCTTACTACCAATTTACCGTTTCCCTTTTGCATATCTGGATGAGCAATAGCCATATCGTCAGTAACAGGACGAATTTTACAATTGCTATGGAATGTCAGGCTATATTTTTCGCCGGTCAAAGTATTCTCGCCAAACACAATCCTTCCGCTACCGTCTCCGCCAACATGTTCAGACATTTCAGTCTTACCGCTTCCACTCGCTCCTTCGTGCATAATAGTAATTACATTCTTCCAAGGAATTAAAACCTTAACAACAGACGCATGTAGCGTAGTCCACCCTTCATTTTCTCCTTGATTTAGTAAAACTCCGTAAATACCTTTCTTAGCGCTAGGTCCGGGATACATATTATATGAATAAACCTCGTGAACATCATCTAATCTATTATGAACAACTACTTGTTTACCGTTAAAATGAGTAAGCCTAAACGTAGGAGCTAAGAAAACAACCGCCTTAGGATTAAAATTGTCCGGAATTTTATCAGCCGGAATAAAAGATTGCATATCAGCCAAACACCAAGCAAAAAAAGCAGCATTAAGCGGTCCGATATATACAGACTGATAACCATATTTATTATCTCCCGACATAAACGGCATAATAACTAAATCTTCATTAGCCAACCAATCTAATGTTTCCTTTTTCAAAACAGAAAAGTCATATCCGAAATTATCCTTAAATTTAGGTTTATCAGTAGGCTTGTCATCAGCAACAAATAAACAATTAGGTTCACGTTTTCTCATATACGGATCGGTATAGTTAACAACTACACCATTTTTAACCTTAGTCGCCCAAGCTTCCTTAACTTTTCCTTTACCGGGAATATCAAACTCAATGTCATAATAATCATCGTGACCAGCCATAGAAAGTTCTATTAATTCTTCCCTACTGTTCGGAATTACATATTTATGTCCCGAACTAAAAATCCTTTTTACATCTTCAGGTATTCCTAATTTTTGAAGCACCTTATCTAATACAAAATCTCTCATAACAAAGATCCTTTCTAAAAACTATTTATTTAAATATTTAATTGAAATATTTTCAAAATCATCTAAAGATAATCTTTCAGCTCTAATATTTATATCAATTCCAAGCTCCGTCAAAATAGACATAAGCTCTTCTTTATTTACACCATTTATCTTCGCATTACCTAACGAATTTAGTAAAGTCTTTCTCTTTTGTAAAAAAGACGCTTTAACAATACTGAAAAACAGCTCTTTATCTACATTAACTTTGGGTTTATCATAAACTTCAAGTAAAACAACCGCAGAATCCACGTCAGGCGCAGGTAAAAACGATTTAGACGGTACAGTAACAATATAACTAGGTTTAGAGTAATAATTAACCGCAACAGTAATTGCTCCGTATTCACGTCCTGTCGGTGTAGCACATAACCTCTGAGCCACTTCTTTTTGAACCATAACTTCTATCATTTTTATTCCAACATTATCCTCTAATAATTTCATAATAATAGGCGTCGTTATATAATATGGTAAATTAGCTACAACCTTTACATTCGTTAAATCCGGAAATTTTCCTATAATCTCTTTTAAATCGGCTTTCATAATATCTTCATTAAGTATTATTAAATTTTTCAAGTGTGAATATTCAGTTTCAAGAATTTTTACCATATTACTATCTATTTCGATAGCAACAACCTTACCCGCCTTTTCACAAAGCCTTTTCGTAAGATTACCAAGACCCGGTCCAATTTCAATAACCAAATCATCGGAAGATATATCGGCATTTTCAATAATTTTATCAAGAGCAAAATCATCAATTAAAAAATTTTGTCCGTATTTTTTTTGAGGAGCAATATTATATTTCCTCATTATCTCTTTATTTTCTTCATATAAGCTCATAACATTCCTCCAAATAGTTAAATTACGCTTTTAATATATCATTTTAAAAAAATATTTACAAGTAGAAAAAAGAGCGATTAAAAATCGCTCTGTCCAAAATATTCATCATAATTTTTATTTCCGGCTTGTATAACATCTGACACTACTATTTTTCCATATTCACGTAACTCAATTTTTTCATAATAATGGATCTTTATAGGAAGTCTATTAACTTGGTAGCCAATATTTTCGTAATGTGCCATTATACTTTCTAAGCTATCATAATTAGCAACAGTAATAGTCTTATTATCGTTGTAATTAAAAGCATTACCAATTTTTACCCATCTTAAACAGAAAACCGCGTAATCTTCTATTGTATCCGCCAAATTCAGATCACCATTTAACTCAACATAACGCTTGAAATCTCGCAAACAATATCGACCTAAAACCTCTTTATAGCAAAGCAAACCTGACAAAAACTTAATGACTATCTCTGAATGTGAAAATTCTCCCAAGTGAATAATCTGACCCGTTGGTAATAACCAACCTGACTGAACTTTAGGCATAGAAAAATCCTCCTTTTGCCAATCACGAGGAACAAAAAAATGGTCCTCTCTTTACTTATCAACTCTAACTAGGTTCAGTATATTACATAATTATTTTATTGTCAATATCTTACCCAAATTTAAAAATTCACTTATTTTAAATAAATAATGTCTATTATATACTACTTGTCATTACCACTTTGGCTCTAATTTAAATTCCATAATTTCATCTCGTGTCGGATGCTTAAACCTAAGCTTATAAGCCCAAAGCCTAATGTTAGACTTTCCGCTATCCTTCCCATATTTACTATCTCCAAGAAGCGGATGACCAATGTTTGCAAATTGTAATCTTATTTGATGATGACGTCCAGTATGTAAATTAACCATAACCAAACTTGTATTATTTACCTTATTTTCAGAAATTACTTCATAATCAAGTAAAGCTTCCTTAGCTCCTCTAGTACCCTTAGAAACAACAAATGATTTATTTTTAGACTCATCTTTTAGCAAATAATTTTGAAGAGTTCCGCTTTTTTCCTTAAATAAGCCGGAAACAATCGCCAAATATGTTTTCTTAAAACTTCTGTTTCTAACTTCTTCAGATAATCTTGAAGCACCTTTAGAAGTACGTGCAAAAACCATAATTCCCCCAACCGGTCTATCCAATCTATGTACAATTCCGACAAATACATTTCCCGGTTTATTATACTTCTTGCGGATATATTCTTTAACTAATGTATACATATCTATATCACCGGAAATATCAGCTTGAGTAGGAATTCCAGCCGGTTTTTCAACAACAATTATATGATTATCTTCATAAATAACATTTAATTCCACTATTTAGCACACCATCTTCCATAAATTCCGCACGGCAAAACTAATTTAGAACGAGTTATAGGCAACCCGATTTCTCCACAACTAGTTTCCCCATTCTTCATAGTCAAATCCAATATATTTTTAAGCACAGTCGGAGCAAGTCCGGCAGTATACGAATTGATAAGGAAAAATAAAGGATTATCGCTTAAAATCTGTAAACACTTTTGAATTAACGGATATAAATCTGTTTCAATATTCCAAACTTCCCCGTTAGAACCTTTTCCATAACTCGGTGGATCCATAACAATAGCATCATATTTTTTACCTCTTCTAATTTCACGTTCAACAAACTTAACAACATCATCAACAATAAATCTTACTTCATTCTTTCCTAATCCGGATAAAATCAAATTTTCCTTAGCTTGAGAAACGATCCGTTTAGAAGCATCAACATGACAAACAGTAGCTCCAGCATAACTACAAGCAACAGTAGCTCCTCCCGTATATGCAAATAAATTAAGAACACGAATAGGACGTCCTGCATTTTTTATTTTTTCAATCATCCATTCCCAATTAATCGCTTGCTCCGGAAATAAACCGGTATGTTTAAAATTCATAGGCTTAATAACAAAACGTAAATCCTTATAAGAAATCGTCCAAGTTTCCGGTAATGGTTTAATAAACTCCCAACTACCGCCTCCTGATTTACTTCTATGATACCATCCATCAACTTTATTCCATTCTTTTCCCATTGGAGTTTCCCATACAATTTGTGGATCAGGACGCCTTAAAATATATTCTCCCCATCTTTCTAATTTTTCGCCACTCGATGTATCTATTAATTCATAATCTTTCCAATTGTTTGCAATAATCATTAACTTCAATCCTCTCAAAATATATTAACACAAACATTTTATTACAATTTCAACATTTTTACAATACTTTTTTGTGCTCAAAAAAGTAGCTCGTTATTATCTTAACAACGAACTACAATTTAACTTACTTTACTCTTTTCAAACAACAGATAAAAAATCCATCGGAATTATGTTTATGAGGTAGTAAAGACAACATACCGTCTTTTAATCCACTTCTCCATTCTTCAGGAATACTCTCTATCGGAGTACAAATTTCAAAGTTTTTATGTTTATCTAAGAAACAATTTATAACATCTTCATTTTCTACCGATAAAATTGTACAAGTACTATAAATCAACATTCCGCCTAACTTCACATACAAAGATGCATTATCTAAAATTTTCTTTTGAACCTTGTTTATCTCTTCAATATCCTTTTCGTCAACTCTAAGCTTAATATCTGGTTTTTTCCTAACTACGCCAAGTCCGGAACAAGGTACATCAGCGACAACTTTATCAAATTTTTCATTAAATTCCGGGAAAAATTCAGTCGCATCTCCAACTTTTACGTTAATTGAATTAATTCCAAGTCTTTTAGTCGTTTCACGAATTAATTCACATCTATGCTCATATAAGTCCATAGCTGTAATTTTAGCTTTATCATTAGAAAGCTCGGCAATATGAGTAGTTTTTCCACCAGGAGCAGCACAAATATCTAAAATTTCTTCTCCTTCTTTAGGATTAAGTAAATATCCTACTAAAGCCGGTGCCTCATCTTGGAAAGTAATTAGTCCTTCCTTAAATTCACTAGAATGTAAGAAACTTTTAACGCTATCTACATACAGAATATCCGCAAGTTTACCTTGTTTTAGTTTTTCAAACTTCTTTAGTAAATCCTTACTTGTAGTTTTTAATCTATTAACTCTAATTGTTTCATATTCCAAGCAACAATTAGCCTTAACTAAACTTACAGTTTCATCATAGCCAAATTGGTCAACAAATCTTTTTATAATCCATTTCGGATAAGAATATTGTATAGAAAGTCTTTCTTCTCTATCTTTAATTTCATCTAAAAATACATTTTTATCAGTACGTGAAACATTCCTTAAAATCGCATTGGTAAAATTAGCAGACGAAATATGGCCATATTTTTTAGCTAACTTTACTGCTTCATTGCAAACCGCCGAAGTAGGAACTTTGTCTAAAAAATAAATTTGATAAATTCCAATTCTAAGAATTGTCAAAATAGGTAAAGCAATTTTATTAAAACGAATTTTAGAGCATTTCTTTATTATATAATCAATAAAAATTTGATTAGAATTTGTGCCATATACAAGTTGAGTAGTAAAACTTTTATCCATATCATTTAACTCAGATTTGTTCAGTTCATCATTTAATACTATATTTACATATCCGTTCTCACTTTCTATTTTCATGAGAATATGCAGTGCGAGTTCGCGAGCAGATTTCAAATTAATCACCTCTTATTTTTTATAAGATGAATTATATGTAAAAATCACAAATAAATCAAGTTTGCTTTAGTACTTATTATTTATTCTTTTTCAAAACTGCAACTTATAACAAAACAGTATCAATCTCTTTGTAATTTTAAATTGTCTTTAAGCCACTTATTAGCTTCATTTTTGGCTTTTTCAATTCTTCTTTAATATATTAAGTATGTACTCCCACATTCTATCTGCCGAACTAATAGAGAACTTTTCATCCGGGCTATGTGCATTATAAATATTGGGGGCAATCGAAACATATTCTAACTTCTTAATTTTCTCTGCAAAAAAGCCACATTCCAAGCAAGCTTGAACCTTTATTTTATTTATATCTTTTCCAAATGTTTCTTTATAGATTCTCGCACATTTTTCTACAAGTTCACTATTATTTTCAGGAAAATATCCTAGCATTTCATCAAAGAATTTAACTCCTATATTGTTTTTCTCCATATTATTTTCAATTTCTTTTTTTAGATTTTCACCTAATACCTTATCATTAGAACGTAATGAACATTTTATAACTACTTCATTATTAAGCCTCTCTACTGCTCCCATATTAGCAGATAAAATAATATTTCCTTCAGCATCACTATTTAATGCACCATTTCTAAATTCAGAAATAAAATTAATAATATTTTTTGTAGTTTCTTTTGAAAAACATTTTTCTGCGAAATTAATATTTTTCAAAGTAATCTTACCTTGTTTTAATTGGTTATTAAGTTCATTAATTTTCTCACATATATCTTTAACGTCTTCTTTTGTCGAAAATACTATATCAAATTCACGTGGAATTATATTAACTCTACTTCCACCTTTTAATTCATTTACGACTATGTCTTTTTGTTTTAATAACTCTATGGCTAACTTTATAGGATTTACTCTATTCTCATCGCCTATATCTAACCCGGAGTGGCCTCCCATAAAACCATTTAAATCTAATTCATATGTAGTATAATCTTCCGCTGTTTTTTCGTATTCTATATTACATTTTAGTTCCCATTCCTTTGAATTTGCAGACGACACCCACATATCATTTTCAGAGAAATTATCAAATGAAATTATCCGATTACTTAACAATTTTGTTTCATCTATAAATCTTGCTCCATTCATTGTAGTTTCTTCTTGAACTGTAAAAATACATTCAAGCTTTGAAGCCTTTATTTCTTTTGAATCTAAGATACTAAGCATATATGCCACTCCGACACCATTATCAGCACCTAGTGTAGTTCCTCTCGCTTTTACAAAATCGCCATCAATATAAACATCTAACGGATCATTTAAAAAATTATGTGTACTGTTTATTGTCTTTTCACAAATCATATCAGTATGACTTTGTAGTGCTAAAACATCTTTATCTTCATAACCACTACTCGCTTCTTTCCAAATTACAACATTATTAATATCATCTCTATAATATTTTAATTTCCTTTCTTTTGCAAAATTCACCAAATAATTTGCAATTTTACCTTCTTCTCCTGATTTCCTCGGAATTTTACTTATCTCTAAAAAATAATCCAAGTATGTTTTCATACTAATTCCCCCTTTTTTTATTTAAAACAAAAACTATCTAAGCAAATTATTTTACCTAGATAGTTTTATATACTTATATATAATTCCATCGTAGGTACAAGACAAATAGCGCTTGTACCTACGTTTCTTACGTGATACTAAGCGCTCCTACGATGATGCCATTTTTTTATATTCATAAATAATTTCATAAAAATCACTTCCTAGTTTTTAGAATACACTATGTTAGATAAATTGTCAAATTTATTTATAAAAAAATCTTGAATTTTATAATTTTTTCAATTCCTTTTATTTTAAATTGCCTTTAAGCCAGTTATTAGTTTCATTTTGGGCTTCTTCTATGCCATTTTTTATTGGGTAAATCAAATCTAATTTTGAAACTATATTATTTCCTTTCAATGCTTCTTCATAATTCTTCCAAGTATTTCTTAAATTTCCACCATTACAAACAAAAAGGTATATATTTTTATTTTCCATTTTATTATCTAATAAAAATGTATTTATAGGTGGT
>CAYYWT010000019.1:7627-19104 GCA_964475435.1 uncultured Eubacteriales bacterium | reverse complement strand
TTCTACAAATCAACCGCCTGTTCAAGCAAAAATTTCCGGAACATTTTCAACAAATATAACAGATAAAACTCCCGAAAGATTAAACAACATAAAACTTGGCGTAGAAAAATTAAATGGAGCAATAATAAAATCAAGAGAAGAATTTTCTTTTAATAATCAAGTAGGTCCGCGTACTGCCGAACTTGGTTTTAAAAAAGCTATAATCTTCGATGGTCATGGCAATAAAGTAGACGGATACGGCGGAGGAGTATGTCAAATCAGTTCCACATTATATAATGCAGCATTAAATACAGGACTCGAAATAACCGAAAGGCACGAGCATAGCCGAGATGTACCATATATAGAAGAAGGAAAAGATGCGTCTGTATCATACGATGCCGAAGACTTAAAAATAAAAAATAACAGCAATAAAGACTTAAAAATATCCGCCAATACAGATAACGATGTTTTAAGCATATCTATTGAAGAAATCTAATTTTTATCAGCCAATTGAAAATATAGGAACTTTAAATTAACTTACCTCTACACTTTCCACAAAAAATATTTTTGTTACTATTCAGTCTACTTGTTTTAAAAAGATAATATCATTAGTTTAAAGAGCGAGTTCCACAGGAGAAAATTTCATAATTAATTTCAGTTAAAATTTTCTCCGAGGACGTGTTTGAGCGGGAAAACTAATGATATTATCTTTTGATAAGTAATTAAATCTGACCTGTAACATATTTTTAAGAAATTCGCATATTATATATTGACAATATTGAGTGAAAGTGATAATCTATTCTAGTAGACATCGCGGGGTGGAGCAGCCTGGTAGCTCGTCGGGCTCATAACCCGAAGGTCGTTGGTTCAAATCCGGCCCCCGCAACCAAATTGTAAAAAGACTTTGAAATTTTTCTCAAAGTCTTTTTATGTATCATAGAACTTTTATTTCGCTAAATCAAAGTTGACATACATAATCAATTACTTGAATGTGTCATTAATTTTTTATATAATAAATATGTAAAGAATAGGAAGGAGGAAAAAAATGAGTGAAAATCAAAGGCAATTATTATTGGATATAAATAACATATCATACAGCTTAGGAGAAGAATATGCTGAAATTATAAAAAGAGTCGCAATGAATTTACTAGATGCTAAATTATTGGAAGTTATGCCTAAATTAGATTTAACAGAATTAGATGAACTTGATACAACAGAAAAATTAATGTTATTAAGAGAATATTCTTTGACTGATGAAGAAAGAGAGAAAGAGAGAGCTGATGCAATTCCTCTTGAAGATATTCTAAAAGAGGAGGGCATATCAATAGATGACTTACAAGATTAATATCAATAAAAAAGCGAAAAAATTTATAGATAAACAAGATAGGAATCAACAAATAAGAATATATAAAGCTATATACAATTTACCTGCTGGCGACATCAAGCAACTAAAAGGATATAATACTACATACAGATTAAGAGTCGGCAATTATCGTATATTATTTATATGGAACGAAAATGAAATAATAATAAACATCATAGATGCCGACAATAGAGGAGACGTGTATAAAAAATTTTAACAAAAAAGGTGGAATAGAAGTCCACCTTTTCTAATCACTCTATATAAATAACATTTTTTACATTCTATCCGGCACATCTATCGCCAAAATATCCATATGTAACTTAAGAACCTTCAATATAAATTCACTTAAAGCAAGTAAATTTCCTCTTCTTACCTCGTCTTCTTCCGACAAAATTTTATTTTCATAATAAAATTTATTAGCAAGAGACGCAATTTGATAAGCATTTTCACAAATTCCACTAGGTGCCCTATCGTTAAACGCTTGCCAAAATACTTCATTCATAGTAGAAATTTTAAGCATAATATCTCTTTCAACATCCGTTTGAGGTAATCCTATCTCACCAATACAAAAACCTCTTTCTTTCGCTTTAGTTAAAATTGAATTAAGTCTAACAATAGTATAAAGCAAGTAAGGACCTGTTTTTCCCTCAAAAGACATAAACTTATCTAAATCAAAAACATAGTCTTTAGACCTATAATTTATTAAATCTCCAAACTTAAGAGCGGCAATTCCAACCTTTAACGCAGTCTCCCTCTTTTCTTCATCAGATAAATCCATACCTGTTTTAGCCTCATCCATTTTATCAAACGCGGCCTTACACACAGTTTCAATTAAATCGTGTAATTTCATTACTCCGCCTTCTCTAGTTTTATACGGTTTACCGTCTTTTCCATTCATAGTACCAAAACCGTCAAATTCCAAAGTAACATTTTCAGGAACAATACCTGTCTTTCTAGCACATCTAAACACTTGTTCAAAATGTAAGCCTTGCCTATTATCAACAACATATAAAATCATACTCGGCTTAAAATCTTCCATTCTTTGAACAATAGTCGCCAAATCAGTAGTAGCATAAATTTGTGCACCATTTTTCTTCCTAATTAAAATCGGAGGCATCGGAGCTTTATCATTAGGTTCTTCAACATCAATAACCAAAGCGCCTTCACTTTCATAAGCAAATCCATCATCTATAAATTTATTAACCATATCCGGAATATACTTATCCGCATCACTTTCTCCATACCAGTATTCAAAACTTACATTAAGTTTATCATAACTACCCTTTAAGTCATTAACAGAAATTCGCATAATTTCATTCCAAAGAGCAACATATCCGCGTCTCCCGTTTTGAAGATCAAAAGTAGCCCTTTGAGCAATAGCCATAAATTCCTCATCTTCTTTACTTCTCTTACTAGCCTTTGGATAAATCTCATTTAAATAATCCATAGAAATATCTAATTTTTCATATTCTCCGGTATAATTCTCATCTAAATATACGCTATTCGGATTTTCTTCGGCAAATTGACTTATTATAAGTCCCATTTGAAGTCCCCAATCTCCTAAATGAACATCTCCTATGGCATTATATCCTAAGACCTTCGCCATACGTTTTATCGCCTCTCCAATAATAGCAGAACGCAAATGTCCTACATGAAGCGGTTTAGCAACATTAGGGCCACCATAATCAATAACAACGGTTTCATTTTTTTCTATCTTACATATTCCAAGATTTTCGTCATTATTCATATTAAAGATATTTTGAGAAATTTCCGTGTCATTTAATGTTAAATTTATAAATCCGGGCGATGCAATTTCTACTTTTTCAAATAAAGTTTTATCCATTTTATCTATTACTTCGCTAGCAATTTGCATAGGACTTTTCTTATATACCTTCGCTCCTACCATAGCGCCATTACATTGAAACTGACATAAATCAGGCCTACCGGAAACAGTAGTTTTTCCATAAGAAAAATCATATCCACACTCATTAAAAGCTTTACCTAAAATATTCGTAATTTTATTTAATATCGTTTCCATAAAATCCCCCTATACTAAAACAGGACTGTAAAAAAACTCGTTTATCATTAATACAATGCTTTATGAATTTTGTGAGTTCTTTTGCAGTCCCAAAAAATTAATCTCTTCCAATATAGTCTTTTCCAACCCATTTTCTTAAAACTTCAGGAACCATAACGCTTCCATCAGCTTGTTGATATTGTTCTAATATCGCAGGCAAAATTCTACTTGTAGCAAGTCCTGAACCATTTAATGTATGAACATACTCAAGTTTTCCGGTTTCCTTATTTCTATATCTTGTATTATTACGTCTAGCTTGGTAATCGTGAGCATTAGATACAGAACTTACTTCCTTATAATCATTCATACTAGGAATCCAAATTTCAATATCACAAGTTCTAGCCATAGCGTGACTACAATCAGCCGCAGCCAATTTAGAAATCCTGTAATGAAGTCCTAATCCTCTAACCAAAGCAGCAGCTTTATTAACAAGCTCCTCAAAAGCTTTTGGAGAATCTTCCGGTTTTGTATATTGAACCATCTCTACTTTATTAAATTGATGACCGCGAATCATTCCTCTTTCTTCCGCTCTATAACTTCCGGCTTCTTTACGATAACAAGGAGTATATCCCGCATACTTAATAGGTAACTCTTCCTCCTCTAAAATCTCATCACTGTGCATATTAACTAAAGCAGTTTCAGCAGTAGGTAATAAGAAATGAGTACTATTCTCGCTATCAGCATCTAAATGATATACATCTTCAGCAAATTTAGGGAACTGTCCGGCACCATATCCACATTTTCTTGTAAGTAAATGAGGTAACAACACAAATTCGTAACCATCAGCAATATGAGTCTCAATAAAATAATTTAATAAAGCCCATTCAAGCTTAGCTCCATCGTGCCTGTAAACCCAAAAACCATTTCCTCCAAGCTTAGCTCCTCTCTTATAATCAATCATTCCAAGATTTTCAGCTAAATCAACGTGATTTTTAGGTTCAAAGTCAAATTTAGGTTTCTCTCCCCAACTGTCTATTTCTTTATTATTTTCTTTTCCACCCGGCAATAAATCATCAGCAGGTAAATTAGGCAAACAATCTAAGAAATATTGTAACTCAGCCTCAATTTTAGCAATTTTATCATCATTTTCCTTAATCTTATCGCCAAGTTTTTTCATATTTTCAATTATCTCAGTAGCGTCTTTTCCTTCCTTTTTAAGTTGAGGAACTAACGCTGAAGTCTTATTTCTTTCGGACTTTAAGGAGTCATTCTCATATCTTAAGGACTTTCTTTCCTTATCTTTCTCTAAAAATTCAGTAAAATCTACTTCATATAATTTTTTAGCAAGCTTTGCTTTAACCATTTCCGGATTTTCACGGATTAAATTAATATCTATCATTCTTACTCCCCCTTAAAGTTTAAAAATATCACAAAAATTGTAATATTAATTATGATATACCATAATATCACTAAAAATCCCAATGGTCAATTACTTTTTCGGCAACCTATGAATTTTTGTCATTATATAAGTACATTTCTCGCTATAAAGTACTAAAAAGCGAGATGCACACACATCTCGCTTTTTTACTTTAACAAAATCGCAAATTTTCAACATTTATAAATTTACTCATATTTAGATAAATCTCCAGGTAAATATTTTGTTGGTGCATCAAAGAAATTAAAATCTGCTAAATTTAATGTAATACTAGCTTTACTACTTTCGTCAGTAATTTTATAACCTAAAGCATCATATCTATCCCAACACTCCTCTTTAAGATAACCTAAGAAATGAGTCCCAACAAATGTTTTATATCTCGGATTAGCTTCATCAATTAATAAATTTTCATCAATTTCAGGCGAGGTAGGTTCTAATTTCCCTCTTAAATAATCAGTACAAAGAAATGGTATAAGATCATACTTATCTACAACCCTATTAATCGGAAAATCCACATCATATTTTGCAAAAAGTTCTTTTCTTTCATCAACACATAATGGAGGACAACCTACTATAGTAACCTGAATTATATCATAATTCTCTAAAATTACGTCTTGTACCATTACCTGTTGTGCCATCATTCCACCTAAACTAAATCCTGCGAGCATTATCTTTGACCCCTTTGGTATTGTTGACGTAATAGCTTCTAATGTATTTTGTAAATATGGACTGTCAGCTTCGCATCCAGACAATACGTCTGCAATAAGCCCTGAAGACTGATTTTCTATAAAACTTGTACCGGCCAGTCCTACTAGCCATACATTATCAAAACTTTCTTCCTCTCCTGTTTCAGGATTAATTCTAGTAAAATTAACTAATCGTCCTATGCTTATTGGTTTACCCTCAGGATTTGGATTTTCTATCCCTTCAACAATTTCCAAATTACCCGTTGAATTATAAGTACTATTAAACATTGTAGGAAAATTACAAAAACGTACTATATCTTTTATTGAAGTATACACTACTTCTTTACCCGGAAGATCAGGATAATAATACTCTCCGCTCTTTAATTCAGCTCCTAATTCTTCTATATCATTTTGCGTAGGAATTCCAGAAGTAGTATGTATCAAAGCTTTATATAATTGCTTAATTAATACTTTTATAGCATCTAACGACCAATCTTCATCTGAAATATTAGTTATTACTGTTGCTAAATTTTCTGAATTATCAGTAACCCCTGTATATGGAACAATCATATATTTCAAATAAAATTCCAAAACTTCTTTATCAGTTAATTGGTTATTTTTTGAAAAACGTCCAACCAACTTATTTTTTAAATTTAACATATTGGTTACCGACTTAAAGCTTTTATCAAACTGCCGTTCAATACTTGTAGTATTTGCATTTAATGCAAATACAGGTTCACAATGGAAAAATACCATTGATATAGTCAAAATACTTACAAAAAATATTTTTACTTTAGAATTCATAAAAATCACGCTCCTATTATCAGGTATTATAACACAGTTTACATAAAATTTCAAGTTTCTATGCAAAAACAGAACTTAAAGCAAAGTTCTGTTTTGGGTTCTCTACAACTTATTTACTTCCTCAATCGCCCTTGGCAACTGTTCATCAACATTTTCAACAACAACATTCGGTTCAATTCCTATCTTATCAATACAAGTTCCATTCGGCGTATAATAAGCACCTGTCGTAATCTTTATAGAACCACCGTCCCTTAAGTTATAAACATTTTGGAAAACACCTTTTCCATAAGTAGTAGTACCAACAACTACCGCACTTTCCGTATCTTTTAAGGCTCCTACTAAAATCTCGGAAGAAGACGCAGAATTTCCGTTAACTAACGCAACAACCTTAAAATACTTCTCCGTTAAATACGATCTATGTGCAGTTTCTCTATCCTCATCTTTGTACTTTAGCGTAGTTATAATTCCCTTTGGTACAAAATTTCTCGCAACAGCTACAGCTTGGTCTACATATCCGCCCGGATTATCTCTTAAATCTAAAATAACCTTATCCATACCCAAAACTTTCATAGTATGTAAATATTGGCTAACCTCAGCCCCTGTACTAGCGTTAAATTCTTCAATTTTTATATATCCAATATCGCTATTTTCCCCAACAACACTAAATTCGCAAGATTCAGCTTGAACGTTAGCTCTTTCAACAGTTACATTAATAATCTCATTAGAATTTCTAAGTAATTCTAAATCTATTGTAGTTCCGGCTTCTCCTCTAATCAAAGACGCAACCTTATTAGAATACCAACCTTCAATACTTTCTCCATTTACACCGATAATATAATCTCCTGCTAAAAGTCCTGCATTAAACGCAGGCGTATTTACAAAAACCTTAACAATTCTCATATAATTATTATATCCTTCAAATTTCACACCAATCCCCGAGTATGAACCGGATACACTTGTAGAAAATTCTTCGCTTTCTTCTTCATTATAATAAGTACTGTACCTATCCAAAGATTGGAACATTCCTTTTAGCGCCGCCTCATATAGTTGTTCATCCGTTACCTCTTGGTAATATAACTCTTGGATTAATTGTCTAAACAAATCAAGCTTTTCAGTATCAAACTTAGAAACAACTTCTTCAGTATTCGCAAATGTAAAACTAAACATAAGCGAAACGCTTAAAATAAAACTAATAAATTTTTTCATAACTCTTCCCCCTACTTATTAATAACGTTCTCTTTCATATACGCTACATATTCTTGTTTTTCACGAAGATATTTTAACACTACATTTTCTAAAAATTTATCCTCTTTTTTAACTTTTTTCTTTATTTCATATTTAATATCATAATCATCTATGTTATAAAATTCAAAATACCCATAACTCGAAAGTAATCGGCTAAACGTATTTATAAATTCTTCTTCAACCTGCATTATTTCAGCAAATTTACTAACATTTATAATCCCGTCGTTATTATTTACAATATTTTTTATAACCCCTAAAAACATTTTTCCAAAACGATCCAAATCATATTTAGGTAAATAAGAATAATTCAATACTATTCTTTCCGGTCGTAACTCATCAATAATTACATTAAAAATTTTATTACTTTTCGGTAAAGAATACAATATTAAATTTTCTACTTTCTCACCATAATTACAATTTACTGTAGGCAAATTCGGCTTATACATTATAGGACCTTCGTAATATATTTCGGAATTTTTAAACTCTCCTATTACATTTTCAATAGGCACATTTCTTCTGTCAATTATTTCAACTTTTTTATCCTCAATCTCAACATCTTCAAAAAATATATCTTGAACTTTAATCTTTATTTCATTTCTATCTTTATAAGTATCCTTAAAAATTCCAAAAATAACAGTACATTTTTTTCCTTCTAACTTATCAGCTCCAAAATTCCATAAAGTAGTCCCAACTTCATTACCTTTTTCATCTTTCAATGTTAAAAAATGATGCTTACCTTGATTTATAGTCTCTTTAGCTATAATTACCTCATTTAACACAAATTTAGGAGCTTCAAAAGCCTCTCCATACGGCTCGCCCAGTTTTAAATTCTCAAACAATTCTTCAGTAACAGCATTAAACGGTAACAATTCGTCTACATATATTTTTTCCTCATAATCCTCTTCAAGATATAAATCAGCATAATTTTCAATATCCTTAGTAAACTTTTCTAAGTTACTAAGCTTTAACGATAATCCCGCAGCCTGAGAATGTCCTCCAAATTTAACCAAATCATCACTAAAACGCTTTAATGTTTCATAGATGTTAAGATGTTCAGTAGAACGTGCAGAGCCAACTAAAACATCTCCTTCCTCATTAGGAGTTAAAATTATACACGGCTTTTTATATTCTTCACAAATCTTTCCCGCAACAATTCCGATAATACCATGATGCCAATTATCTCCATATAAAACAAGTATCTTTTTATTAAGTTTTTTAGTCTCAACCTGTTCTTTAGCTTGTTCATAAATATCATTTTGGATATTCTTTCTTTCCGTATTAAAGCGATTAATTTTTAACGCAAGCTCATCAGCAATTTTTTCATCTTCAGCCAAAAATAAATCAACAGCAGTTCTCGCCGTATCCATTCTTCCAACCGCATTAATTCGCGGAGCAATCTGAAATCCTATATCATCGGCATTAGTAACAGGCGAAGATATATATTTAAATAAAGCTCTAATTCCTAATCTTTCGCCATTAATTAGTTTTTTTACGCCTTTTTGAAATAAAAATCTACTTTCTCCTCTAAGCGGCATAACATCAGAAATCGTAGATAAAGCTACTAAATCCGTATAATCATCAGCCTTTTTACCCAAATATTCATTTAACGCTAAAACTAAATAATACGCAGTAGCACATCCCGATATACTTCTAGCCCTATGTTCAGCATTTAGCATTTGGTAGTTTATAACAACATCAGCATTAGGTATTTCATCACCAATCGTATGATGATCCGTTAATACAACTTTCATATTAAGCTCTTTAGCAAGATTTATCTCATCAAAATTAGCAATACCACAGTCACAAGTTATAATAGTTTTTACACCATCTTCATATAAATTTCTTACAACATTTTCGTTCATTCCATATCCTTCAGAAAACCTATCCGGAACATGGTAAATAACATCAGCTCCAAGCTTTTTTAACGCCAAAACTAAAACTGTAGTCGCCGTAACACCGTCTACATCATAATCTCCGTATACAGCTATTTTTTCTTTTAATCTTATAGAATTTTCTATAATTTCACAAGCAATTTTCATTCCCGGAAAATCAATAGGTCTATATGGCACATAACTATCCGAATTCACAATCTCATTAAATTCAGATATATCCTTTATTCCCCTGTTAAAAAAAACTTTAGCAACAACTTTATCATTATTACAAGCTTTTACAAGCTCATTTGGAATTTTTCTATTTTTATTATTTATAACTATTTTCATTTGTTATCTCCTCGATGTTTAGTCTATCACTTTTATTTTCGTTAATCAAGAAAAAACTCGGCAATCTTCGCCGAGTTTTTTAATCTCAAATTATAATCCTTGTAATAATTGTAACACCGATTGAGGTTGTTGATTTGCTTGCGCAAGCATAGCAGTAGCAGATTGATTAAGGATATTAGCTTGTGTAAACGTCATCATTTCCTTAGCCATATCAACATCTCTAATTCTAGACTCAGCAGCAGTTAAGTTTTCAGCAGAAGCCGCCAAACTATTCAATGTATATTCAAGTCTATTTTGGTACGCTCCTAAATCGCCTCTCGCTGAACTTAATACCGTAAGTGCATTATCAATTTTATCTAAAGTCTGTTTAGCATCATTAGTCGTAGTTATAGATAAATCTTCTATACCAAGAGCATGAGCCCTTAAATCAGGTATTTCAATTTTTAGAGGTGCATCAACAGAGTTAGCTCCTATATGTAAATTAGTCTTTCCGCCGTCAGACGTATTAATTACTTTACCATCTAATTGTGTTAAATCCATATCTTCAACATGTAATTTAATACCGGAATCATTATCATTTTCATCAGTAAATCCGATAAATCCGGAAAACGTAGCAGTCGGATCAACTGTACTTGTAGCAGTCACACTCTCACCTTTTACGTTTGTATATTTTACTTGAAGAACCGAACCCGTACCGGACACAGTTGCAACAGAAATTTCATATTCCGTATTTTTTTCAGCAGCAGCAACATCTAAGCCAACTAAACCATCCATCAACTCGGCTTTTCCAGTAGCCGTATCAGTCGTGTAAACAGTAGACGTAGCCGTATCAGCCGTCATACCAAGAGTACCTTTTAGAAGATATGTGTTATTAAATTTACTCGTTTCCGCAATACGATCAACTTCTTGTCTTAATTGCGTCATTTCAGCAGATATCGCATCTTTCTCAGTTTCAGAAAGGATACCATTCATTGACTGAACACTTAATTCCCTCATTCTCTGCAAAATATTACTTACTTCTTGTAAAGCACCTTCTGCAGTTTGAATCAAAGATATACTATCTTGCGCATTACTTTGAGCCTTCTCCAAACCTCTGATTTGTGTTCTCATTTTCTCACTTATAGCGAGTCCTGCCGCATCATCGGCCGCACTATTAATTCTTAAGCCTGATGATAACTTTTGTAATGACTTTGATGTAGCTCCTTGATTTGCTGATAATTGTCTGTGGGCATTAATTGCCGAAATGTTATGATTAATCCTCATGATTAATTCCTCCTTAATTTTTACCGTCTTTTTCTTCCTTGACATCCATTTTTTGAACATCCGTTTTTTACAACTTTATATTCTTTACAAAACCAATATCGTATTTTATTTTTTTTTCTTAACACTTTTTTAAAATTTTTTTTATTTTTTTGAAATTTCACAATTTTGCCAATATAACAGTGTTATAACAACATATATATTAGTTAGTTAAAAATAAAGCATTGTGCTTTACCAAGCGAAACAAAAATTGTTTTTTTGTCCCTCTATGTAATTCACACTTTAAAGCTGTCCAGAACGTGAGCGTAAGCTCCGTTCCATTCTTTAACTTGCCTCTACACTTTCTACAAAAAATATTTTTGAATTTTTTTCATTTTTTAATTGACAACAAAAAAAGACTGTGCTAATATATACCTATGCGCGAGTGGCGGAACAGGCAGACGCACAGGACTTAAAATCCTGCGCCCGA
>CAYYWT010000019.1:0-7617 GCA_964475435.1 uncultured Eubacteriales bacterium | reverse complement strand
CATGAAAAAGAAGAACTTTTTAAGGTTCTTCTTTTTTTGTTTTCTGTCGTTCGCGTTAATAGAGCAAAGAAATATGAAATCAGTCAGAAAAAGTTTGTATTAGTAGCCATAAAGGAAGTAATAAAGTACATACAAAAATAATCGCCCCTCGTCAAAGTGTGCGATTATTTTTTTAATCAACATCTTGGCTAACCGTTCATACGGTTTCCTTCTCATATTCATATTATACATTAATAAGTATATTCTTGTCAAACAATAATTTTTCGATTATCAAACTTTAAGTTACTATTCAGTTTACTTGTTTCAAAAAGATAATATCATCAGTTAATACGTCAAAATCAATATAGAAATCATATAAATTATAGCAAGTCCCATCAAAAGCTTATCCCCCAAAACTACATCCACAGGATCACCATCAGAATTTCCCTCTATATTCAAACTATACTTCATACTAATCAACATAACCAAAGGCACAGTCCAAATTAATTTATTAGAAAATCTCGCAACAGTACTCGTATCAACACACCATAGTGAATAAAACACAATAGTAAGTGCATTTGCCAAATACATATTTTTATCTAAAAAATTATAATTATAAAATTGCAAAACCTTTCTGGTATCACTTCCTTGTCTCGACATTTCATTTCTTCTCTTTCCAAGTCCTAAATAAAAAGCCATAGAAATTACAGTCAAATACAACCAATTCGAAACAACAACATTTATTATACTCGCACCATATAAAACTCTAATTAAAAATCCTGACACCAATATCGCAACATCTACCAACGGAACTTGTTTTAATCCCATACTATATGAAAAATTCAACGCTATATATAATCCCAAAAGCACCCAAGCTCCAATATTATTAGTCGCTACAATACTATTTAATAAAATAACTGCAACAAACAATAAAAACGCCCAAAACCAAGCAAACTTAATCGAAATTTCACCGGACGCAATAGGTCTTTTACACTTTTTAGGATGTAGCCTGTCTTTTTCAACATCAAAAATATCATTTATAATGTAAATTAGCGACGAAGAAAGTGAAAAAGCTAAAAAACCTATAATCATAACAAAAATAAACTCTTTATTAAGTAAATTTCCACTAAAAACAAGCGGTAAAAATAATAAGCCGTTTTTTATGTAATGATGCGGACGCATTAATTTAATTACCGAGCAAACTTTCTTCATCATAAACTACCTCCATTTCAGCCATCTTTCCATAAATAGGAACTAACTCTCCCGTCGTCTTCCCTATTATTTTATAATTTATTCCATAATCTCTAAAATTAAACTCCAAGCCATAATAAGCATAAGTTAAAAACTTAATATTCACTCTTTGGTCTTTAGATATTTCACTTACCATATCTAAATTTTCCTTAATAATTTTAGTTTCCTTGTAACAATTTATAGGATAGTCAATAAAATACATACTATTAGCAAACATAATCAAACTCAAAGTAATAGAAATACTTAATCCGACAATTCCCTTAATACTTTTCCCATATTCATTCCATATACTAAATAATATCATAATAGCCATTATCGGTACAAGATAAAAATACGGAGAATATCTCGCCCACCAACTTTCCTGAATAAATAAAAGCATTCCGCCTATTATACAAAGCAAAGTAAGATATATTAAAAACCAACTTTTATCCTTCTTATACAAATATATTAAGCCGTACAAAATAACCAATCCACACACGCATAAAATACCGCTAAATAGTGGCCCAAATCCCGCAATTCTTATATCTGCGCCTTTTTTACATATCTCCTTTTCATACTCACTTACTGAAAAAGGCATCTTCAATTTCGGACTTCTTCCGTCTCCTATAATATTATCCGTTTCAGAAAACACAGAATAAACAAGCTTTTTTATACCTATCATATTATCAAAAATTACAGGCTGATTTCCGGTCATTATATCCACTTTCCCTTCTCCCGAAAGAGGATATAACGGATGACCATGGTCTATAAAATTTTTCACATAGCTTGAAAAACCTACTAAAATTATCGCTATAAAGCAAGTAACAGCATAAAAGACTGTCATATTAATAAATACCCTTTTAAAATTCCCATCTTTTAAACTAACTCCAAGCCAAACTAAATAAAAAATAAAGCAAAATATCCCTGCATACGCTAACCCCGTAAACTTTATATTTATACAAATAACAATCGCAGAAAATAAAGCAACAAAATTTATAAAATCAATCTTTTCATATTCTTTATTATATGTTATATCCACCAACAACAATATAATAGTAAACAACGTAGTCATCAATAAATTATCTATATAAAGAGAAAAAACTTGAGACAATATAATAGGATTAAAAGCCAACAAAAAAGATATTATAAAAGATTGCCAATTTTTAATATATTTAGATAATATCGCATAAGCAAAACAAAATAAAACATATACCATTAAAACATTAATAGACTTAGCAGTTTCAATATCATTAGTAACCGAATATACATTAGCTCCGAAAATCCAAGACGCCTTACAATAATGTTCCACCCATATTCCGCAATCAGGTAAATTTCCGATTCCTATTTTAGAACGATTTGCAAACTCAGTAATATCCTCATAACACGGATTCCAACCATTAGCTAAACAACCGGTTGCTGCTTTATGATACCAATTACTGTCATGTGACAAATCATAAACTTGTGAACACAAAAATAGTGAACCAATAAAAACAAAAATTCCAACTATCATCCCCAAAGCTATTTCATTTAACGGATTTTTTATTTTATCTTTACACAAAAAGCGGTATATAAGAAAATATACCGCTAATGTAACTACTCCGGACACTATAAAAGATATTTTAGATATACTAATATGTACAAGCAATAACCCTGACGAAACAATTAGTGTTATCGCAATAAAAATCAGTATCAAAATAGCCGAATTAAACAAAATATTTTTTAAATATCCTAACTTTTTCATTTAACTTCTCCTAAATTATTAATACATAGTAGTTTCACAATCTTCTCCAACATATGTACCGATATTTTCTCCGTTGCAAAGTCTTAAAACAGAATTTTTCTCATCGAAATCAAATACATACATAGGCATTTTATATTCACTAGCCAAAATAAACGCAGATTGGTCGGCAACTTGAAGTTTTTTAGCTATAACTTCTTCATAAGTAGCAGTTTTATACCTTTTTGCATTAGGATTATCCTTAGGATTTTCGGTATATATACCGTTAGTTCCTTGTTTAGCCATCAAAACAACATCAGCTCTAATTTCCAAAGCTTTTTGAATAGAAGTATAATCAGTAGTAACAAATGGATTTCCTGTTCCGCCACCAAAAATAACAACTCTTCCTCTATCTAAATACTTTAAAGCTTTAAGTCTTATATACGGTTCAGCCACAGTATTCATAGGAATAGAAGTCATAACCCTTACATTCTCCATTCCTTTAGCAGTAAGAGCTCCTCTTAACATCAAGCTATTCATAATAGTAGCAAGCATACCGATATTATCAGCTTCAGCCCTTTCAAAATTCCATTCATCAGCAACTCTACCTCTAAAAATATTACCTCCACCGGTAACAATAGCCACTTCAATACCGGCATTTGCCGCAGCAATAATTTCATCAGTAATATGCTCTAATGCTTCTTTTGTATAACCATGTCTTTCGTCTTTAGATAATGCTCCACCACTTAATTTAAGTAAAACTCTTTTATACTTCATAATCCTATCCCCTTTCAAAATAAAAATTTATAGCACTATATGTTTATGCGGAACTGTAAAAATACTCGTTTATCATTTAAATAACGTATTGTACTGTACCAAGCGAAACAAAAAATGATTTTTATCAAAGCTTATTTCTTTGTAACTAAGTAAGATTTCGTGGTAAAATTGCTTTTGCAGTAATCGACGCGTATTTTTATACGCGAGATTACAAAAAATATTTTTATCAAAGCTTATTTCTTTGTAACTAAGTAAGATTTCGTGATAAAATTGCTTTTGCAGTAATCGACGCGTATTTTTATACGCGAGATTACGAAAAAGTGATTTTAACCGAAATATTACTTAGTTCCGTAAATACGATCGCCGGCATCCCCTAACCCCGGTACAATATACCCATTTTCATTCAGATGACTATCTATACTGGTACAATAAATCTGTACATCGGGATGAGCTTCTTGAATTCTTTTTAATCCTTCCGGAACAGCTATTATCGCTAAAAACTTAATTTTCTTTACCCCTATATTCTTTAGACTTTGGATAGCATCAACAGCGCTTCCTCCTGTTGCTATCATCGGATCTAAAATAATTACTGTCCTGTTTTCAATACCATGAGGCACTTTGAAATAATATTGTGTAGGTTCTAGCGTTTCTTCATTTCTAAATAATCCTATGTGACCTACTTTTGCATTAGGAATAATATTTAATATTCCATCTACCATACTCATTCCTGCTCGTAAGATAGGTAAAAATGCATAATTGTCTTCGTCTAATTTTTGGGCTTTCATCTTTGCAATTGGTGTTTCTATCTCCGTTTCATATAGCGGAGCATCTTTTGTAGCCTCATAACAAAGCATCGTAGCTAATTCCGAGGCAATTTCCCTAAATTCTTTTGTACCTGAATTCTTGTCTCTTAAAATTGCAAGTTTGTGTTTTACCAACGGATGAGTTAAAACTATTGGTTCCATATTTTTATTCCTCCCCTTTAACACTTATTTTTGCCTAAAAAAATTCCAAAGTTTTTTTCTTACTTTGGCACTCTTTATTATCTTACCATAATTCCCCTTAAAATAGCAAGTCACTAATGTATATTTTATATTTTTTTGTAAAAAATAGCTATCAGAACAAAGAGGGGTGAAAAGTTTGAAAAAATTTATACTTATTTCTATGTGTTTAATAATCCTTACTATGTCTGTAAAAGTTTCAGCAGCTTCGACTTCGAGAAATAACGAAGAAGAATTACTTGCCAGAATTGTACACGCAGAATCAAAAGGCGAACCATATTTAGGACAAGTTTGTGTTGCTGCGGTTATTTTAAACAGAGTAAGCAGTCCGGACTTTCCTAATTCATTATCCGGAGTAATTTATCAACCGGGAGCTTTTGAACCTGTTTCAAACGGTACAATAAATCAAGAAGTTCCACAAGACGCAAGTGCAAGGAAAGCAGCTCGTGAAGCATTAAACGGATATGATCCGACAGGTGGCTGTTTATACTTTTTTAATCCAAATACAGCAACAAGCAAATGGATTTGGAGCAGAGAAGTTGTAAAAACAATCGGCAAACACGTTTTTGCTAAATAAAATTACGGAGGATTAAAATTATGAATTTTTCTAATAAATTAAAAGACTGGAAAAACAGATTAAAAGACAGACATATGTTCACAATAGTAATTACAAGTTTTCTTATTATCTTTGCCTTGCTCGGATATATCGTAAAAATTAGAAACGATAATAAACAATCACTTGAAAACAGCTATAATCACGCATTTTATGAACTAGCCGCTTACGTTGAAAACATAGACACGCTCCTTGCTAAAGCGTTAGTCAGCAAAGATCCTGTTCACGGAGCAAAAACAATGAGCGAAATATGGCGTCAATCTAATTTAGCAAAAACTAATCTTGTACAACTTCCAATAGAGCAAAATCTAATTGCTCAAACATCTAAATTCTTATCTCAAACAAGTGATTTCTCACATGCTCTTACAATGCAAACAATAGAACAAAAAGCATTATCTGATGAACAATTATCCCAAATAAAGTCGTTATCTGATTATGCAACAAAGCTCCAAAACAGTATGGCTGAATTATCCGGCCAAATAGGCGGAGGAAAAATGTATTGGAATGAAATTCAAAAAAAAGGCTCAACAACATTCAAACAAGTTAATCAAACAGAAAATTCAAATGTATTTGAACAAGTAGCCGATACTTTCCAAGACTATCCCGGACTTATATATGACGGACCGTTCTCGGACCATATAACAACTATTGAACCTCAAGGAATAACTGGAAATCCAATATCCGCCGAAGATGCAAAAGATATAGCATCAAATTTTTTAGGAAAAGATAAAGTTAAAGAAATCACAACAATAAGCGAATCAAACAATTCAAAAATACCTTGTTACAGCATAACTGCTAAACTAATCGACGATAATGAAGTAAATATGGATATTTCCAAAGTCGGCGGACACACAATATGGATGCTTTACAATAGAGATGTAAAAGATAAAACACTTTCAATAGACGATGCTAAACAAAAAGCAAAAGATTTCTTAAATTCTCGCGGAATTGACAGTATGGAATCAACTTATTATATAGAACAAAACAATATCGCAACAATAAATTTCGCATATAAGCAAGATAACGTAACTGTATACGCTGACTTAGTAAAAGTATCCGTAGCCCTTGATAACGGGGAAATTCTAGGCTTTGAATCCGCAGGTTATCTATTTTCACATCATATTCGGGACATAGCAACTCCAAAAATAACCGAAAATCAAGCAAAAGAACTTATAAACAAAGACTTAAACGCGAAAAGTTCCGGACTTGCGATAATACCAACAGACGTAAAAACAGAAGTTTTAGTTTATGAATTTACCGGTAAAGTAAACGACAGAGATTTTATCGTCTATATAAACGCAGAAACCGGAAATGAAGAAGATATTTTAATCATATTAAACACACCGAACGGAATACTGACTATTTAATGAAAGGATGGATTAAAATGAATAAACAATTCACACAAGCCGAATATTCAAAATATGTAGATAAAAAATCTCCCAACAGTCCGCTTGCCAAAAATATGGTTTGGGCATTTATAGTCGGCGGTATTATATGCATAATAGGACAATTTATAACAAATTTTTTCACTGCAAAAGGTCTCCCAAAAGACACTGTATCAGCAATTACTTCTATACTCTTAATCTTAATCGCCGTAATTTTAACAGCATTTGACTTATACGATGCAATAGGAAAACGTGCCGGAGCCGGTTCAGTAGTACCAATTACAGGATTTGCAAACTCCATTGCATCTCCGGCAATGGAATTTAAATCGGAAGGCTTAGTAATGGGACTCGGAGCGAAAATGTTCACAGTTGCCGGTCCGGTATTAGTTTATGGCATATCTTCTTCAATTGTAGTTGGATTTCTCTATTTTTTATTTAATTTGTAATCTGAAAGGAGCAATTTATGAAAAGACTAGGAAAAAATACTGTTACATTAAGCAATCCCCCTCATATAATACAAACTGCTTCAATTGCAGGAAAAAAAGAGGGTGAAGGGCCTTTAGCACAATACTTTGACTATATCTTAGAAGATGAATATTGGGGAGAAAAAAGCTTCGAAAAAACAGAATCCAAACTTGCAAAAGAAAATATAAACAAAGTTCTGCAAAAAGCTAAGAAAACACCTGACGATATAAACTATGTACTTGCCGGAGATTTACTAAATCAATGTATTTCATCATCATATGCAATTCGAGATACCGAAATTCCATTTATAGGACTCTACGGAGCTTGTTCCACAATGGTAGAATCAATGGCAGTAGGTTCAATGTTAGTTGATGGCGGATTTGCAGACAATATTTTAGCGGTTACATCAAGTCACTTTTGTTCAGCAGAAAGACAATTTAGGTTTCCGTT
>CAYYWT010000018.1:0-19214 GCA_964475435.1 uncultured Eubacteriales bacterium | reverse complement strand
ACCCATAAGATGTTTTTCGCCAGTAGCTGGATCACGTGTAAATGCAACACCAGTACCACAGTCATCTCCCATGTTACCAAATGCCATCATTTGAACGTTTACAGCAGTACCCCAAGAATAAGGGATATCATTATCTCTTCTGTATACGTTTGCTCTAGGGTTATCCCAAGATCTAAATACAGCCTTAATAGCTCCCCATAATTGTTCTACAGGATCGCTAGGGAAATCAGAACCGATTTTTTCTTTGTACTCAGCCTTAAATTGATTAGCTAATTCTTTTAAATCATCAGCAGTCAAATCAACGTCTTGAGTAACTCCCTTTTTCTCTTTCATTTTATCAATAAGTTGTTCAAAATACTTCTTACCAACTTCCATAACTACATCAGAATACATTTGAATGAATCTTCTGTAGCAATCCCAAGCCCAACGAGGATTGTTAGACTTTGTAGCCAAAGTTTCAACAACTGTTTCATTTAAACCTAAGTTCAAAATTGTATCCATCATTCCAGGCATTGATGCTCTAGCACCAGAACGTACAGATACTAAAAGTGGATTTTCTTTATCTCCGAATTTCTTTCCAGTAATTTCTTCAAGTTTTGAGATATATTGCGTAATTTCAGCTTTAATTTCCGGATTAATTTCTCTTCCGTCTTCATAGTATTGTGTACAAGCTTCTGTTGAAATTGTAAAACCTTGTGGAACAGGCAAACCTAAATTTGTCATTTCAGCAAGATTCGCACCTTTACCTCCAAGAAGATTTCTCATTTCGGCATTTCCTTCACTAAATAAGTAAACGTATTTGTGTGCCATTATTACTACCTCCTAAATTCTAATTTGCTAGAATAGTCTAGCACTTCTACATTCCATATCATATAACAAAGTTATTTAAAAGTCTAGTTTTTACAAAGAAAATTTATGTTTTTTTGTTACTGTTCAGACTTAATTAATTATCAAAAGATAATTTCTATTCTTCTCCATCATCTAATAACATTTTAGATTCTGCATCAGTTAGGCTGGTAACAGAGCTTAGCTTTCTTTGAATTTGCCTTGTCCTAACTCCGACTAATTTATCTAAACTATCATTCGCTTGTTCAAGCCTTTTTCTGGTATCATTTAAAACAGTAGCAAAAGTATCAAATTCCGTCTTAACAGCTCCAAGTACTCTCCAAACTTCACTAGTCCTTTTTTGAATAGCCAAAGTCTTAAATCCCATTTGTAAACTATTAAGTAAAGCCGCCATTGTAGTAGGTCCGGCAATAACCACCTTGTATTTGTCCTGTAATTCCTCAATTAATCCACGTCTTACTATCTCAGCATATAATCCTTCAAACGGTAAAAACATTATTCCGAAATCAGTCGTATAAGGCGGTGCTAAATATTTATCCTTTATATCTTTAGCACAAGTTTTTATAACCTTAACCAAATCCTTTGCCTTCTCCTCTATCTCGCTAGGGCTTCCATTATCATACGCGTCAAGCAAATTAGCATAAGCATCTCCCGGAAATTTTGAATCTATTGGAAGATACACAACTCCATCTTCATCTCCCGGCAATTTTACCGCAAACTCTACTACATTACTCGACCCGGGTACAACATACGCATTAGTCTCATATTGATCGGGTGATAAAATTTGTTCTAAAATCGCCCCAAGTTGAATTTCTCCTAAAATTCCTCTTGATTTAACATTAGTTAAAACCTTTTTCAAGTCTCCGACACCGGTAGCCAAATTCTGCATTTCTCCAAGACCTTTATAAACCTGTTCTAATCGCTCGCTAACAAGTTTAAAAGACTGAGAAATTTTATCTTCAAGCGTCTTTTGTAACTTTTCATCAACAGTCGCACGCATTTCGTCAAGTTTTTTATTGTTGTTTTCTTGAATAGCAGATAACTGTTTATCTACTTGTAACATCATATCACTTACAGTCTTTTGTAAAGTATCATTTCTTAAAGTAATTTGTTCATTTAATTCACTAAGTCTCTTATCTTGTAATTCACTAGCCTGTCTTTGCGAATTAGCAAGCATATCTCCAAGCATTTTCATCGCAACCAAAATTACAATAATAAGTAAAATCGTTATAACGCCAAGTCCTATGTACACTTCCATTTTTTTATCCTCCTTAAATATGTATTCTTTTTCTTACATCATAAATTATCTGTTTTCCATCAATTATCATAGCAACAATCAAAATAAGCAAATTAACTCCAAAACAAATTATAGTCGTCAATTTTATTGTGGTAAAAAACATATAAGAAAAAACAAGTAATAAATTAAGTATTCCTAAACAACATAAATATACACTATATTCCTCCGAACTAAGATGTATAGCCTTTGTAAGTATAAACGTACTAATTGTAGCAAAAGTAATCACCAACGGAATTACAAAATTAAAAGACCAATACTTTAAGCCTGTGCCAACGTCCCACAAAATAGCCATTAAAATAGCTACTAAAGTTCCAAAATATAAAGCTTTTAACACATTCTTTTTCTTTATTATAGGAGTAACAGCAATAATCCATATAGTTCCGATACCTGCAATTACGTAGATTGACCAAAAACCAGCCGTCTTAAAAATAAAATTCACAATTACCGTAATTAAAATAATAAAAGCCGAAATAACTCCGAGTAATTTATAAACAAATTTATTTTTGTGCTGAGTTTTTATCTTAGGGAAACTACTTTCTACATCTTCATCCAATAATATAGTTTTACTCTGACATAACGAGCAAAATTCGTTATTGCTCCTAATCTTCACTCTACATTTTTCACAATATCTCAACTTTTCACATCTCCTCGTCAATTTCGTTAGCCTCAACAACAACATCTATTCCCAACTCAGCTAAAGTCCTAAAAACTCTTTTTTGAATTTCGGTACTTTTAAATACCGACGAAAAAGTTAATACCAAATTATTTTTATACGAACACATACAAGCTTGAAGACCGGACGTGCTTACCATCATATCAAACATTTTTATGTACTTTTCCACTTCTTTAGGCATATTTATCGCTCCTACATTAGAAAGGGACGTAGTTTCTCCAAGCTCAGCAATTTTCACCGACAAATTCAATACAATGTTTTTAATAAATAACGGCACAAACTTTATTCCAATATTTTTTTCCATTGCAATTAATGAATTCATTCGTTTTCTTAAGTTTTCAATTGTAAGTTCCTTTTTTAATTCTAAATTCGTATAATTAATAAATTCGTTTAATTCACTCATTCCTTTATATTTAAAATTCATCACAGCAAAAAAATTTCGAGACGACACAGATTCAAAATATTTTCTTAAATTTACCGGCACGTCTAAATTTATAGACTTTTTCCTATCTCTAAAATTCATTTCATCGTATATAGCTTTTACCATAATTCCGCCAATTAAAGCAGTCAAGCTACAATTATATTCGTGAGCCTTATTTATCGCCTTATCCAAAGGAATTACGCCTTCAATAATCTTTAACGAATTACAATCTAACTTTTCTCCTTTTAATTTATAGGCTCGCTTTAATTTTCCTACTTTTCCCAACGATTTATCGTAATATTTTTCAAAGCTATCCGCTCCCCTTTGGAACTTAGACGCATCATAATCAATATCAAAAGATTTTCCTTTAAACTTCTTATCATATTTTAATACAATATAATTTACAACCAAAGTTTTTAAAAATTGTAAAGCACCTGTTCCGTCAGTTAATGTATGGTATACTTCTAAATTTATACGTTTTTTAAAATAAGTAACCTCAAATAATAATTTCTTTACATCTCTATCATAAATCGAACCGCAAGGTCGTCTATATTCTTCGCAAACTTTCGGCTTTATCGAACTTTCTTCCAAGTAATACCAAAACGCCCCTTTTTTCATAACAGAACAAAAATTAGGAAATCTTATAACAGTCTCATCCAAAGCCTTTTGTAAAATAAAACTATCTACATCTTCAATTAATTCACACGCAAATCTAAAAACCTTCGTATCACGCTTATTCGTCGAGGCCGGAAATATCTTCGCAGCATTATCCAATCTATTCCAATGTTTCACCATAAACTTTACCTTTCATAGAAAATAATTTTCAAGTCCATTTTAACAAAAAACAAATTAATTTTCATCATTAATACAAAAACAATTTTATAAACATTTGTTCGCAAAGTCAATAGGTAAAAAAAAGAGTTGTAAAAATTATTTTTTACATACCCTTTTTCTATATCCTATGCAATCGTTAAAATCCCCATAAATCCGGTAATTTCAAATACTTCTTTTAAAGTCTTACTTGCATTTGTAATTACGAGATTACCTTGCAAAGAATTAATTTTCTTTTGAGTACTAAGTAAAACCCTAAGTCCGGCAGAACTAAGATATGTAATTCCAGCCATATCAAGTTCTAAATTCTTTACTTCTTCACTAACTAACAAGCTATTAATAGCACTTTCTAATTCAGGAGCAGTATTGGTATCCAACTTTCCTGATAATTCTAAAACAATTCCATCTTCGTTATTCTTTTTTACTATTTCCATAAAATTCATTCCTTTCATTATCAGCCAACAATAAATGATAGTAAATTAACCGACATATGGCCTAAAATCGACGTAAAAATACTTTCGTATTTTTTAATAAAATATCCATAAAGCACTGCAGATAAAAACGCAATAGTAGCCCAAATAATGTTACCGTGCATAATTCCAAACAATACAGCCTGTAAAACTATCGCTATATGCACATTAAAACATTTTGTCAGTTCTCCTAATATAAGTCCTCTAAACAAAATTTCTTCAGCAATCGGAGCAACAATAACAGTAGCAATAAACCCGACTACGCTTAACATATCTCCTAATTCACTGTCCATTTCACTAAACAATTCCTCTCGTATCGAAAGCGGAAATAAAAATTGAACAGACTGGAATATAATATTAAAAGCCAACGCAATAATAATAACAGTAAACACCGTCTTTATATTGACTTTACTTAGCTTTAACCTCTTAGCGATATTTTGTTTAAAAAGTTTTATAACTATCACCATAACTACTATAAACATTATATCTCCAAAAATCGTACTAAGCAAGGTATTATCATTTATTATCTCTGTGGAAATAATTTGACAAATTCCCATTATAACAACATACAAAAAGCATTTTAACAACGAAATTATTATTTTCCTCAATTTATCTCTTCCTCTTCTTCTGTTGGATAAAAATACTCATTAATAACGTTATTTATTTCAGTAAGTAATTTTTCGTTGCCTTTTGCAACTAATGCTACATATTCAATATTGTCTCCACCGGTAATTGTACTTAATGTAATAGTATCAACATTATTATTTAAAATTTTAACCGCCTCATTTTTATAACAAACAATTGCATCTATATTATACAACAACAATTGCTCTACTGCTGTATTAATATTTTTATATTGTTTAATCTCAGAAGCCGAACTTGATATATCTGATTTTACTAAACTAGAAATAGGTGAATCCGAAATAAGAGCAACCTTTTTATCTTTAAAATCCTCAAAACCAAATATACTTACTCCTTTATTAGTAATAACATACGGCTCTTCATTGGCAAATATGAGTGATTGATTAACTTTAAATTTATCACTTTCATTTTTTTCAATTTTTCCAAAAGCAACGTCAGCTGTACCATCTAAAATTAAATTTACCACATCTTCTCTGGTAGTTTTTATCAAATTAACTTTAACATCATTTCTCTTTACAAAATCTCCAATTAAAGTTTCCTCCAAGCGATAAATTTTATCATTATTCTTATCTGACTCATTTTGCTCAGCATCAGTATCCTTATTCATAAAAGGATACTGATCAGTTGAAAACGCAATATTTATAGTCCCATCTTCTTGAATTTGATTTAATGTTCTATAAGTAACTTCCTCTTCTCCACACCCACTAAACATTAAAGTAAGTAAAAGTAATGGTAATATCCTAACTAATCTTTTCATCTACTTTCCTCCTTGTCTAACTAAATAGTTCCTCAACTTCAGGTGCTGCAACTATTTCAATACTCGTTCGGCTTGTCGGACTCGTTACAACGAACGCTTGACCTCTGCCGTTATTAATTATTCTTTCTTGTTCACTTTCATTAATCTCTCCGGCTTTTTCATATAATTTACACAAATCATGCATATCATTTGGAGCAAGTGCGAAAATAAATGAATATTGACACGCATTAATAATAGCCGTAGATTTTCTTGCGATTTCTTCCGTACCTACAAAGTCTTTAATATTCTGAGTGATTATAATTTGCATACCATTATATTTTCTTATTCTCTTAGCAAGTTGGAACATAAAGTCAAGCGCAATTGGATATTTTTCATCAATAAATACGTGTGCTTCATCAATAACAACAATAATCTTTCTATTAGCATTATATTTCATATTGTAGTCTCTGTTTTTAATAATCTCATTATCCAACCATTTTAATACTAAAAGCATTTGTGCATTAGCAATCGTATTATTTTTATTTGCAAGTAAACTTTGGAAATTGAATACAACAAAATTTTCTTCAGTCGAAATTGTTGACTCGCCATTCCATAAGTTCGCGTTTCTTCCACCGGTTGAAAACTTAGAAATATAAGTTAATAATGTTCTTAAATTATTTTTACTGTAATCCCCTTGAGTCTTTTGATATTCAAACAAAATAGCATCATATAAGTCATCGAAAGTAGGGAAATCCGAAGGAGCTAACTTACTTATGTCTGTTGTTTCATCAATACCTTTAGTTGTATAAACTCTTAAAATCAAATTATTTAAATATTCCATTGCATCATTATCAAGTCCTGTTAAAATTTGCTTAAAGAATTCTTCTAAGAATTGCAAATGTGCCGCAAAACTTGTATTAAGTCCACTATTTTCTTCTTCATCAACACTGGCAACAATTTGGAACGGATTTAATCTTCCTTGTTTAGCACTTCCTACATCAATAAGCTTTCCATGTAAATTATTTGCCAAAGTTGAATACTCATTTTCAGGGTCTAAAATAAATACTTTACTATCTTCTGCTGCTAAATTCGTAAGCATCATCTTTGTTGCATAAGATTTACCACTACCGGATTTACCGATAACAACCATATTGCTGTTAACTCTTTCGCGATCTCTTTTAAAGAAGTTTAAGAATACCGGATAACCATTGCTATTTCCTAAATTAATTCCACCTTCATCAGATAAAACACTGTTAACAAATGGGAATACTGCCGCAACTGATGTTGAATGTATACTTCTTGATTTTTTAATAAGCGGATCATAAGCTGAAAGTTGTGTTCCAACATATGCGTTAAATTGTTGCATAAATAAATCATCAGTTTTAAATCCATCTTCAGATAAAATCCTTTTTACTCTCTTTTTAATATTCATTCTGGATTTTGCTTTTTCTTCAGGAGTTCTTCTATCATAAATCGTGATATATACGTTAACTTCAAATAATGTTTCGTTATCACTTTGTAATGTTGCTAAAACTTCAGACAAAGTATCTATGTGATTTGAAAGCTCAATAAGCTTACTTGTCTTACCTGTAGCATTTCCTTGTCCTCTAAGTTCGTCAATCGCCCTATCTATACGCCTTACCGCTTGATATTTATCTACCGGCTTTAATTTCATAACAACTTTTGTATCAGGTATATCGAATAATCTATATCCCCATGCATTATATACAGACATCGGGAAATCTGTTATTCTTAAATTATGTGTAACTATACCGTCGTATTCAATAGTACGGCCAAACATTTCAATTTTATCAGGTAAAATCCAATTCATATAATCCTCAGGAGCAATATTTTCAATTTCTCTTTCATCGAAATCATATGTATAATTATACTTTAAGAATACAGCAAGTTCTTTATCATCAAGAACCTTTACGTTCATATTGTTAGCAGTAAGAGATTCATATGCAAATCTTAGTTGTTCTTCTATCAAATTCTTATCTGTATCATAAATAACAAGGTAATGATAAGACTTAATAATATGCGCCTCTTTATTAATAAAATCAATATTTTCACGTCTTTTTGTCAATAAATCCAAACGCACATTAAACTCTTCTTCAGTCAACATCTTATTTTCAAGTGCTGTTCTAAGTTCCGCAATTTTCGCATTTTCAGACAATATGTAATCATCGTAGTTAACAGGTCTGTCAATTTTCACAAGGTTCGCAGCCTGTTCACCCGATAAATTCCTTAAAATAGAGCCAAACACCTTATCTATTAAATTATTTTGTCTATATTCGCTATAAAATCTAAATTCAATAGGCGAAATTTCAATAACTCCGGCAACATATTTTCCGTTAAAATCAATCAAGCCATTCTCTATTTTACTAAACGGCGTAATATCCTTAAGGTCATATTCTTTCTTTTTAGCCTTTACATCAGGATTTTTTGCAAAATTTCTCTTATATGCCAAATGCTTTATTATGTTATTTATAAGTACATAAGTTTGATCTTCATCAATTTTTACAATTAAAATAACAAACAATAAAACTACAGCCAACATAATCCAATACTTAAAAGCGATATTAGATAAGAATAGGAATACAACAATTGTAATACCTACCAATCCTATCAAGACGTCCGCTAAACCTACGCCTTTAAATAACTCCATTTTTACCCTTGTGTTCTTTGGAATAATACGCATTTTCATAGCCTCCTAATTTCTACTATTTAGACAAAATATCTTTTTGTTCATTTGAAAGTCCGCCACCTTTTGGTGCCGCCTTCGATGCTCCGCCACTTGCTTCAGACTTAACCATATTAGCTACTTCTTTAGCAGCTCCTACCGCAACCTCAGCAATACCCATTTCAGCTAATGCCGATTGAGGATCTATTAATTTCATAAGAAGATTATGTGATTTAAATACAGCATAACATCCCGCTGTTAATATCAAAATAATAAATCCTGAATTTATAAAAGTATTTGTAGAGAAAACAATTGTACCATTTGTTACTAGCGGTAAAATTATTCCGACAAATAACTTCATCATTATAACAAGCCCAAAACCGGAAACCAACTTTGCAATAAACAGCTTTCTCCAATCAGCAAACCGCTCTCCACCGTCAAGTGAAATAGATGCTGCAAAATACGGAGAAACAAGAAATAACAATATTAAGTCAAAAATTCTTGTAACAAACATAATTATCGCTAACGCTAAAAGCAAAATAATATATATACTCAGTATTGTCCCAGCTAATACTTTTAAATACGAAAACTCAAAGTAAGCAGACGTATTAGAAGATCTTTCGTATTTTGTGTTATCGTTATAAAATGTACTTCGTGCATCGTCCTTAAAGGATGGATTTTCTGAACAATACTCATAATCCTCAGTTTCTTCTCCAAAAGATAAAATCATAAACAAGGTATTACCAAAAGTAAGCTCATTTCCCTCCGCACCTAAAACCATTATATCATCAATCTTAAGCAGTACCGCAGAAGATAAATTTATACAAATTATAACAAAAATCGGTACAACAGCATATGTCATAAAACTTTTTATAATTTGACCAATCATTGGCCCTAAAGCTTTTTCACTATCCGTTGAAAACATTCCACGTATAACACTTATAATAGAAAAAATTAAGTTAAGAGCTATACCTAAAATGAAAATTCCCCAAAATACTCTTTTTATAGTCGAATTTTCAAACAACATATTTATAAAAATTGTTTTGGTATTATCTACTAAAATATACTTTGTTCCGGCAAAAATATCAAAAATATTCATAAGTGCATCTATTACTCTAAGTAATATTAGCAACAATTCAAACATCCACATTCTTGTCCATAGGGTAATATAATCTATATATAACAATACCAACTTTTCTATCAAACCGCTTTGCTCTGTTAGCATCTTTTGCAGTAAGGTAGTAAATATTTCTATAATCGGCTGAACAAGTGAAAAGAATATCCTGGAAAAAGTACCTATTATCCCTTCCATTCCATCAGAGATACGTTTTGATGCATCTTCGATACTAAGTCCGCCTTCTTCCGACGTATCTGAACCGGTAACATAGTTTATATTTGACTCATATTCACTTTTTGTAAGTCTTTCCACCGGATCTATTTCTTTCTTAGAATTAAGTGAAATCGCAAAGGAGCTTAAATCATAATGTCCATCATCATTATATAACTCTAAATAGTGTGTTCCTTTCGGTAAATCCACATTAGCCGAAACCTCAATATAATCATAAGTTACAATATCGTGCTGAATTGTTGTAAGTTCTGCGCTATCCATTCTTACAACAATTCTGTTTCCATCTGTTCCATCAAACTTTCCGCTAAACTTAATTTTATATGAACCCGAATCCCCAACATTTAATTTATAAGTCGCAAAATTCCCCGGATTCATATACATATTTCCACCTGATATACTACATCCGTTAATTCCGCTATGATTTGAAAAACTTATTGTTCCCGGGACTGTATTTCCACCGGAATTAGTTGCTTCACTTAAAGTTAAATCAATACCGGAAAAATCCCAACTGCCACCAATTGATTTAATAGTTAAAAGATGCTTTCCAACAGAAAAAGTTATATTAAATGATAATTTAGTCTCAGTTTTATCTTCATTCCAAGGAACTTTTGTACCATCTACGACTTTAACCGAGTCTAAATACATTTCAAAATTCTTATCTTCCAAATCGCTTTCGGCTGAATTCGTCGCTTTAACTTCAACTTTATAGGTACCGGGAACAACTACTTTTATGCCATAATCCCAAGTACTACCTGTATGGTATATATATCTAGATTTATCAATACTTAAATCAGGCTGAGGCGTATCATCTGCATACGAACAAAACGGTATCAAAATAAGAAGCATAACAAAAGAAAATGCAATTATTTTTTTTATTATATTCTTCAAATTTATCACCTCATTTACCCTATTAATTTGTTTTATTAAAACTTACTTCCTTCATCATTTCTATTTCTAGGAGTTGCCTTTTTCCAAGTAGTATTATTTTGTGTAGAAGTTGTACTTTTCTCTGTAGTCTTAGTTTGAGACGGCGTTGCACTCTTCCATGTGTTATTACTTTGAGTTGATGTTGTACTTCTCTCGACAGTCTTAGTTTGAGACGGTGTTGCACTCTTCCATGTGTTATTACTTTGAGTCGATGTTGCACTTCTCTCGGCAGTCTTAGTTTGAGACGGTGTCGCACTCTTCCATGTATTATTACTTTGAGCTGATGTTGTACTTCTCTCGACAGTCTTAGTTTGAGACGGCGTTGCACTCTTCCATGTAGTAGAATTTGATTTAGAATCCGAACTCTGACTTCCACTGATACGAGTTTTTGAATTTTCCCAAGCCGCTTTTCTACCTTCAGATGCACCAATCGTTATATTACTATTTCTCTTTTCACTTGAAGGTGTAGCACTCTTCCATTTAGTCTCATTGGCAGGTTTTGCTCTATGTGAGCCAATTTCAATATTACTACGAGAATTCTTAGCTCTATGTGAACCAATAACAATTTTTCCATTTCTAGTAACTCCCGGAGATACACTAACTCTGTTAAATGAATTCAAATTAGGATTTTTATTTCCCTCCTGTGGCGTAGTAGGTAAGGCTTTTGAAGCCCCTCCTTTCGAAGAATTTTTAGACATTGATCCTTTCAACGCATTCATTCCTTTGTTTTTAGCCGACATAATAAAGCCCATACCTGCATGTGCAGTAGCCGCTTCTCCATATGAAGCCTGAACGTTTAAAATCTGCATTAAAAGTGAATTAGATTTATAAATTGCAAACGCTCCGCCAAGTATGAATAATATCTTAAGTCCCATATTTACAAAATTAACTGACGAAAGCTCTAAATTAGAACTCATAATTATAGGAACAAGTAAAATATATAATTTCATACCAATTAGCATACCAAATCCCGAAAATAACTTTGCTATAAACATATTCTTCCATTCTTCAAATTTAGCTCCATCATCTAACGGAATAGTCGCAACAAAAAATGGAGACGCTATATATAAAAGCATTACTTCAAAAATTCTAGTAATAAATACGAAAGTACAAATTATCAGCATTAAAGCTATAAATACAGACATAAACGCTCCTAAAAGTGTTTGAATTTGAGCAATGTTAAAGTCACTTGATACATCAGCAAAATTCCAATATTTTCTCTCTCCGGAATAGTACTTAGCTCTAACTCCATCTGTAAATCCAACCATATCATTATCGTTATCTTTTTTTAGAGCTTCAGCCAATTGAGCATTACTCATCTCACCGGCAGAATTTTCTTCTGCTTGTAAAGTTGTAGCTAAAAATAGGACTGTTCCAAGACTAGGCGTTTCTTCTCCCATACTCATAGATAAAATCTCATTCGTTTTCTTTATTACAACATTAGTCATATTAAGAGCAAAAGTCATAAAGAACGGTACAATTAAAAAGGTAAGTCCTGTTTTCGCAATAGAACCTAATACCTTACCAACAGGACGTTTTCCGTCTAAATCAGCAGAAGACTTTATTACAGAAATAATTCCAAACACTAACGAAACAGCAAAAGCTAACAACGTAATTCCCCAAAATACATAAGATACAGCGGAATTATTAAAAAATATATTAAGTAAAAAATCCGATTCTCCATTTGTAACATTAACTTTGCTAACACCTCCAAAGATGTTAAAAGCATATTCCAATACATCTATAACTCTTAAAATAGCCACATATAAATAATATGTTCGTATATGTAACCACGCTAAAAGTACATCTCCGATAAGACCTAATATCGGCTCAACTACCGAATTAAACAGTACTTTTAACGCAGGACTTAAAACATCATTTATAACTATTCCCAACACCGTAGATACAACACTGCTAACAGCTTTAGCAACAGGTTCTACAACCGCACCAAAAATAGCATCCGTAATGTCTTTAATACTTATAAGCGGTAAAAACTTAAACATCTATCTCACCTCTTTGCAAAATTTACTTCTTCGACAACTTATTACCACCAGACAATTTACTACTATCAGATCCCTTTGAAAGACCCGACTTGTTATCACGCATCGATTTTATGTCTCCCTTATTATCTCCTTTAAAAGCGTTACTGTCCTTAGACTCGGAATTTTCATTTTTCGCTGAATTCCCATTTTTATTGGTATCTTCGCCTTTTAACACCGCATTTCCAAGTGATGCTCCAACATCTAATGCAACATTTTTTGCATCCATTGCTAAAGTAGCTCCACCGGTCGCAACAGCCTTTACTGCCATTGTTCCGTATTTTATTCCTGCTCTTACTGCCCTTGTCGCAACTTCACTCGATAAACCGGCTTCTTGGTAAGCAGCATTTATATTTATAATTTGCATAATCAAATTTCCTGATTTATACGCAGACCATAAACCTCCAATTAAGAACAAAGCTTTTACCAGCAGATTCACTAAAGAACTACCTGAAAATACCACTTTATCAGACATCACAATCGGCGCCACAATAAAGAACAATTTCATTACAATAACCATTCCAAAACCGCCAAGCATTTTAGCAATAAACATCTTTGCCCATTCCTTAAATTTCACTCCACCGTCTAAAACTATTGTCGCGACAAAAAACGGAGACGCTATATATAAAAGAAGGACTTCAAATATCTTAACTACAAATACCAATGTACATAAGACCAGAATAAATAACATTACCGCACAAACCGTAAATGCTAAAAGATAATTTATATTTTCAATAGCGAAATCTTTCATTCCATCAATCGCATAACTCTTTTTACCGGACATATAAGGCGCTCTAAGTTCATCTGTAAGTTCGGCATTTTCGTTATACTTATCTTCTCGGGCTGCGTCCATAGTAAATGTCAAAAACGTCATCGTTCCCATACTTGCCGTACTTTCACCCGTTTCAGTAAGGGAAACTATTTCGCTTGTTTTTCTAAGTACGGTAGTAGACAAATTAACTAAAACTAAAGACATAAACGGAATTAAAAACAGAATCAACATTGCTTTTAATGCCATTCCCAAAATCTGACCATTCGTTTGTTTTACTTCTAAATTGCTCATATTCTTAATTATTGCGATAATAGTAAATATAATCAAAATAGCAAGCGCTACTATCGTTATAGCCCAAAACACTTTATTTATAGTATTATTCTTAAAAAATACATTAAGTAAAAAATCTTTGCTTCCATTGTATTTAACCTCAGCTACACCGGAAAAAATATCAAAAATATTTTCAAGCAAATCCATAAAAGTCAACATTTTTGTAAAAAAAGCAAATCTTAAAGGTGTCCATATCGCATTAATTATTGAAATAATCAAATTAAATATAGGTTCAGCTACTTCAATAAGTACATTTTCAATAACAGGCATTACCGTACTTACTGCCAATTTGAAAACTTCACTTATTGCTGAAAATACTTCGGTTAAAACAGGTTCAATAATTTTTTCAATAACCGGTCCAAGAACTTCATCAAATATAAAGGTAATTATTGTTTCAGCCAAGTTAGTTACAAAGTCCGCAACAGCCTTTAATGCATCCACCATCTTATTCCAAGCATTTTTTATCCAGTTACCTATTTTACAAAAAAAGCAAAGATAAATAAGGAATTTTGTCAATGTTTCTCCCATCCTTTAACAGATTTAATGTTATTAATCAGACTTAACTGTTTATCAAAAGATAATATTGAGCAAGTTTAACCAATAACGATTTAATACACTCTCATATGTTTCTTTAGATATACTACATACACAATTAATGAAATAATTATAATAACAGTAAGCGCAATAACTGTTCCTCCGGATAAATTCATTGTATAAAGTATTCTAAAAGTATACTCATTCGTGTTTCCGGCTTCGTCTTTAGCCGTAACCGTATAAAGTCCTGCCTCAGAAAAAGCTCCGTTATAAGGCTGTATAGACTCTCCGCTACAAGTAGCCGTATATGTAACATCTTCTTCATATGTATCAACAGTAACCGCATCATATGTAGAAAGTCCATTTGCAACACCTTGAATGTTTAATATTGGCAAGCCTTTTTTCAAAATAATTTCAGTAGAAATCTTTTTCTTAGGATTTTTTGTATCATATATATTAAACATATACTTTCCGTTATCTGACAGCATAAAGTAATCCATAGTTTTTACATTTTCTATATTATTTTCTTCAAAAATTATAGATTCAAATGCATAATCTTCAGGCAAATTGAATATATTTATATTGTTACAAGATTTATTTATAATTCTAAACTTAAACTCAAATACCGTTCCGTCGTCCAAGCCCCAAGATTCATCAATAATAGTAACACCGGAATTATCAGAAGTTTCTAGCTCAACTTCTTCTCCATCTTCTGTCATTGTATCATCAAGTGAAAAACTCAAATTAGAAAAATCAAATTTAAGTTCAGTCTTATTATTAACAGTAACTAATAACCTATAAATACCATCTTCATCAATAGCTTCACCACGTGAATAATCAAATTTTTCTCCATCTTTTGTAAAGCTATATGTTACTTTATCAGATATATCAATAAGAACCTCATCGTTAGTTATAGTTCCATTAGGCACACTAGCCGAAAAAACAGTATTTTTGGATAGAGCGTACTTATACATATCCTTTTTAACATCATAAGTACGTTCAATCGATTTATCTGTAACAGGCGGAGTACTCACTTCTTCCTCTACCTCGAAATTTTCAACTTCATTATCAGCGTAAGAAACACTGTATCCAATAAAAATTCCAAAAACTAAAAGTATAACAACAAATTTATCAAACAAATAAAATCTCTTCATTTACTCATCTACTTTCTGTTTCACAACAAAAGCTGCAAAAGATTCCATATTTTTTATTCTCTTTTGCAGCCATGTTGTCTTTTTTCATATTACACAAACTACTTAGCAACTGATGCTGAATTCATCCATTGCTCAAATAAAGGTAAACTTACTTTAAGTGCTACAACTAAAACGAAAATTAAAACAAATCCTATTATAGCATTTTTCAAAGCTGATTTAGCTTTTTCTCTATCTTGTTGTTCTTCAGCTTTAGCTAATTTAACTCCTAAAATAACACAATAAATAGCTCCAACTGCTCCAACTATAGCAATCAACGGACCCATAACCATATCAAGAAGTTCGATAATCGGTTTAGATATCCCTTCAAAAGGATTTACTTTGCTCAAAGGCAATAACATCATTAATAAATTGTTCATCTATTTTTCCTCCTCTCATTTGTAATAAAATATATAATATAAAATAATTTTATATTACCGAAATTAATTATTCCTCCGCGGAATTTTCTACTGCATTTTCTTCTTCACTCTCTTCCGGCTCAGTTTCAGCCGCTTCTTGTCTTTTGAAAATAATATCATTTCTAGTATCTAAATCGTAGTAAATCTCATCTGAAAAGAATACATTGCTTCTAGCTTCCGTTAAGTCCATACAACCCATCTTATACATTGGACATTTAAAGCTTGGAGTAAATTTAGTTTTTAACGGATAATTACCAAAAGTAACAATAATCGCATTTCCCATCTCTTTAGAGTTATTAAGCTTTTGTAAATCTGATGGATAAATAAGCGGTCTAGTTTGAATTTGAGAAGAATAATTTACTTGCCCACTCTTATCGCCTGTCGAGCCTGAAACACTATTCGTCGTAACAGTCATATTTCCACATAGTTCTGAGAACTCTTTACAAGTTCCTATATCATTAGAACCGATAAACATCTTTATTCCGCAGTTACTCTTAACTATGTCAGCTACAGTATCTCCATAAACATTGTTAAGTTGGGCGTATGATTGAACAACCATATTAAACCAAATTTTTCTACTACGTCCTACTGTAATCATCTTGTCAAATTTCTCAATCTTAGGCATATTACCAAATTCATCTAATATAAAGTATACATTTCTAGGTAACGATAAGTCTTCTCTAGCAGACGCTTTCTTAATAAGCGCTTTATATATACATAGTATAAATACCGCAGCCAAACCGTGTCTAGTATCTTTTTCATCCGGTATCTTCATAAATAAAGCCGTCGGTTGATCTGCAAAATCATCAGGATTAATATCAGTCGCAGAAGTTAATGCACAAATTCCCTCGTCGTTAAACATTGCCATCTTATCAAACGCAATAGACATATAACTAGATAACGTATTATCAGCAGCACTTAATACTTGACGACTTAATGTAACAGCCTTAGACAACTTATTCCTTCCTTGGAAATATCTCTTTAACGCAGCAAAATCATCTTCTGAATTAGAAATCGCCTTATTTAAGTTAAAGAAATTAAATTTCTCTTTAGTCATACCAAGTTCAGGATCCTCAGAATCTTCTAACATCGCAAGCAAAGTCGCCATAATTATAGACTTCGCACCTTTTTCCCAAACAGGATCATCTTTAGACTCTATCGGACACAATACGCTTACCAAATCATTTAAATCTTCATATATCTCATCATATAACTTTTGACGTTTAGTTTTTACAACAGCCAAAACAGCTTTTTTGTTAGGATAAGCTTTACCTTCATACTCATACCAAAATGCCTCAAAAGATTCAGCAGGAGCTGTAAGTTCTAACCCGGAATCAGCCGGACTATCGCCACGGCTAAAAACTCCTTCTCCATAAGATATGTACTGTTGGTACCTATCGTAAATATCTTCAAGCGGATTCCAGCGGTAAGAAGAATATGGATCTCTTAAATCAAGTACCATAACCTTATAGCCTTTTTCTTTTAACTTTTGGCTATGCATTTGAAAAAGCTCGCCTTTAGGGTCAGTCATTATCATAGAAGAACCGGCAGAAGACTCTCCTAAAATCTGAATCATCGGATTTATAAAAGTAGTCGTCTTACCACTACCTGTAGCACCAATTATTAAACCATGCATAGGAGAAGAAAGATTTACTTCCATATCTTTTCCATTTACAACGGCTCTAACAGGAACACCATCCTTCTTAGACTCATTTAATTTACTATACTTATACGGCTTAAATAAATCGTCACGCTCTTTATCAGTTAAAAATCTGGAATTTTCCAAAGCACCTTCTACGCCTTTAGCCTTTGTTTTAAGCATTCTCTTAGACTTTTTAGTCGCATCATTTGAAAAAATAAAATATAAAACAACTATTAAAGCAACCACCAAAAGCCCATACCCATATGTGTTTAATTCAAGAAACAATTCAGGCTTAAATAAAGACGAATATTCCTTATCAGTAAAAGCTTTTATAGTAAGTTCATAATTTTCCAACAACATTCTAAGAGAATAACCAAGCACAGTCGCTACCAATACTACAGTTATTCCCCAATTTCTTATTTTTTTCAAAATATTATTCATATATCACAACCCCGCCTCTACGTGTAAGTTTTATTTTCCTTTTTCCATTTTTATTTCTTTACTCTTACCTTTATTCATATCTATTCTCGTAATAGTTTTATTTTCAAGCTCATCAAGGCTTACAGGTACACGAGCTATTTTCTTACTATCTAATTCTTTTTTCTTCTCCAAACACTCTTCGTATAATTTTTCTTTTATATTGCTCTCTTTAGAAAAATCATATTTTTCATCATTTAACACTCCACACCCCCACCTTCCGATAATATATACGATGAATTTTTCAAATTAGCTCAGATATGTAGTTGTTTTTTTAATTTTTCTATTCCACGTAAGCATATAGTAGAAACTGTACTCTCGTTTATCCCGGTATTTACGGCAATTTCCTTTACCGACATATTAAAAAAATATTTAAGAGATAGTAGCTTTCTACTTCTATCGTCCAAAGTTGTTAACGCATTATACAAAGCTTTTCTATCCTCATTTTTTATAAGCTCTTTTTCAAGTTCATAATCAACCTTAAGATCAAGTGGATTGTCTTCATCATCTACAGATACCTCTATCTTATTCGCTCTAAAATAATCAGTAACAGAATTGCGAGCAATTGTATAGAGCCATGTATTTAAATTAGCTTTCGAATCGTCAAAAGTATTGAGTTTCGTTAGTAACTTCATAAAGAACTCACTCGTAAGGTCTTCTGCAATTTCTTTATTTAGTACTTTATAATACATAAAGTTATATATCTTGGAAAAATATTCATTATATACCTTTTCAAAATCTACCAACTTCGTCACCTTCCCACACATTATAATACAAAAAATGAAAGTTTTTGTCAATAACTGAGAAAAAATTAATCTTTTTAGGGAAAAAGGAAGTTAAAATTTTAACTTCCTTCACCAATTATTTACTATTTTTTTAATTAAAGGTACTCCAACGTAAGTTTCAACAACTGTAACGCCAATTAGTACAGCAACGC
>CAYYWT010000017.1:17479-19289 GCA_964475435.1 uncultured Eubacteriales bacterium | reverse complement strand
TATTGATGGAAAGGTACAACTTCTTTCTTATCCGTTTAAGAAATTTGGGAAAAATGAAGTTGATTATATAGATGTTGCGTTGCCTGTTGTTCATGGAACTAACGTTGAGGATGGAAATTTACAAGGATATTTACATATGCTTGAAGTTCCTTATTGCGGATGCGATGTTATGGCGTCAGCTGTTGGAATGGATAAATTTGCTCAAAAGGCGATTATGGCATCGAATGGTATTCCTGTATTACCGGCAAAATGCTTTGATATGAAGAAATATAATAAAGATAGTAAAAATATTTTGGCTGAAATTGAAAAAGATATAAATTATCCTATGATTGTTAAACCGGTTAATTTAGGTTCAAGTGTTGGAATAAGGAAAGTAAAAAATAGGGAAGAATTAGAAGATGCGATTGATTACGGATTTGAATTTTCTATGAGAGTTTTGGTTGAGCATGCTGTGGAAAATTTAAGAGAGATTAATTGTTCAGTTCTCGGAGATTTTGAAAATGCAAGACCGTCTGTTTGTGAAGAACCTGTAAATGCTGATGAGATTTTAAGCTACCAAGATAAGTACTTAAGCGGGGAAAAAGGTGGCTCTAAAGGAATGAGCAGTACTAAGAGAAAACTTCCGGCGGATATTCCCGAAGAAGTGGCTGAGAAAGTAAGGAAATATGCGGTAGATACATTTAAAGCTTTAGGTTGTAATGGTGTGGTTAGAATTGATTTCTTGATGAATGATGAGAGTAAGGAAGTTTGGGTAAATGAGATAAATACTATTCCTGGGTCGTTGGCGTTTTATTTATGGGAAGCAACAGGGGTAAAGTATACAGATATGTTAGATGAGGTAATTAATTTAGGATTAAAGAGAAAAAGAGAAGAAGCAAGTGTGACTTATTCTTTTGATACCAATGTTTTAGCCGGTGTAAAGCTTGGAGGAAGTAAAGGTAAATTATAAAAAAGTGATTGACAAATACGAAAATTATGAATATAATATGAGTATCAAAGATATTTTTATCGTTCATTTGAGAACCTAAAAAAATCCGAGTGTCACTATCACTCGGATTTTGCTTTACACGTTTTTTAATAAATCTAAGATTAGATAAATTATGTATAAAGCTAACACTATATTATTACCGCTCATTCTATTTCACCTCCTCTTAAAAAGATTTGGTTACAAGAACCTAGGATTATATTACCATAGCTAGATAAATTTTACAATGAAAAGATTTCGTCATAATTCGACACGAGGAATGGATATAACAAGGTTAAAAAGCTATTGACAAATATGGAAATTATGAATATACTAGAGATAGATGAATTTTCAGAGTTCATTGAGAACTTAAAAAATCCGAGTGCGTTATCACTCGGATTTTTGCTTTACGCATTTTTTAACAAATCTAAGATAAGATAAATTATGTATAAAGCAACAACTAGATTTTCAGAGTTCACTTAATCACCTCCTCTTAAAAAAGATTTGGTTACGAGAACCTAGGATTATATTACCATAGCTAGATAAAATTTACAACAAGAAAAAATCGTCATAATTCGACACGAGAAAGGGATATAGCAAGGTTAAAAAGCTATTGACAAATATGAAAATTATGAATACAATAAAAGTAGATGAATTCTCTGGGTTCATTGAGAACTTAAAAAAATCCGAGTGCCGTTACACTCGGATTTTTGCTTTACGCATTTTTTAACAAATCTAAGATAAGGTAAATTATGTATAAAGCGACGATTAATTTTGTTTGGTTCATTTTTTCACCTCCTCTTAAAAAAGATTTGGTTACGAGAACCTAGGATTATATTACCATAG
>CAYYWT010000017.1:0-17379 GCA_964475435.1 uncultured Eubacteriales bacterium | reverse complement strand
TTTGGTTACGAGAACCTAGGATTATATTACCATAGCTAGATAAAATTTACAATAAAAAGATTTCGCCATAATTCGACACGTGAAAGGATATAACAAGGTTAAAAAGCTATTGACAAATAAAAGAAGTATGAATATAATGAATATATGAAATTGAGTTTGGTTCATTGAGAACTTAAAAAAATCCGAGTGGTGTTGGCACTCGGATTTTTGCTTTACGCATTTTTTAACAAATCTAAGATAAGATAAATTATGTATAAAGCAACAACTAGATTTTCAGAGTTCACTTAATCACCTCCTCTTAAAAAAGATTTGGTTACGAGAACCTAGGATTATATTACCATAGCTAGATAAAATTTACAATAAGAAAAAATCGTCATAATTCGACAACTGTATGTTAAATTAGAAAAGAAAAAAATATAGAATAAAAAGCGCTTTTTTTACCAATAATAATGGTAAAAAAGGGGCTTTTTTCTATGAAAAATAATAAAGACAAATCTGTAATAAAAATGAATAAAGATTTTTTTACCATTTATTCAATTTATAAAAAGTTAAATGATACAAAAAATTCTAAAACACAATTGGTTCCGGCTAGTGAATGGCTACTAGACAACTTTTATATAATTGAGGAACATGCAAAACAAATAAAAAGGGATTTTAATAAAAAAATATATAAAGATTTACCAATAGTAAGTTCCGGCTATACAAGGGTTTTTACAATTGCACGAGAGATTGTTGAAAAAAATGATGGAAAAATAGATGAGGGAATTATAGAAAGTTTCATAAAAAAATATGAAGAAGTAACACCGCTTTATATGAGAGAAATATGGAATTTAGGAGTAGTTTTGAGAATTTCTCTTATAGAAAAAATAAGAAAAATTTGTGAACAAATTGTAAAAACGTATAATAATTGGGAACAAGCTGAAACATGGTTAGATGAATATAATGAAAATGCAGAGCTTAAACTACCGAATGTCGAAAATAATTATTCTTTTTATGAGCATTTAGCATTTAAATTAAGAAGAATGGGTAAAAATGGCGTTATCGTATTAAACCGTATTGACAATTACATAGAAAAATACGGTACAAGTATTGAAGCAATTTCAAGAAAAGAACACAGTATTCAAGCCGAAATGAAAATTTCAATCGGGAATTCGATTTTAAGTTTAAAGTATATTTCAAATATTAATTGGAGCGAGTTATTTAATAAAATAAGCGAAGTTGAAAATATTTTTAATACAGAAAAGTCAGGAATTTATCCTCAAATGGACTTGGAAAGTAAAAGTGCATATAGAAGTAAAGTTGAAAAAATAGCAAAAGCTTTTAAAATTTCTGAATTACATGTAGCCAAAAAATGTGTTGCATGTGCAGATGATAAGTTTGAGGATACAAAGTTAGGGCATATAGGGTACTATTTATTGGATAATGGCGAAAAGCAATTAATTAATAATTTAGATGTAAAAATTCCATTTAATTATAAAATAAAGAACAAATTTATTCAAAACCCGTTTCCGGCATATTTGTTTACTATTGTGTCTTTTGCATTAATTTCAACATTTTTACTATATTTGTTTTTTTATTTTACAATAGATATTATAAATATAGTTTATTTAGGACTGATAATTGGTTTTGTTGTTGCGTTTGATGGTGGAGTGTGTTTTGCCAATTATTTATTTAGTCATATATTCAAACCGCGAATTATACCTAGATTAGATTTTAGTAATGGGATTCCGGAAAAATCTTCCACAATGGTTATTGTACCAACTTTATTGTCCAATAAAAAACGTGTAACAGATATGCTTTATAATTTGGAAAAATATTTTGTAGCAGTTTCAAGTGAAAATGTATTTTTTACATTGGTAGGAGATGCAAAAGAAAGTGAAACGGAAGATATAGATGATGATAGCGAGATTGCTGATGAGGGAATAAAGATTGTAAATAAATTAAATGAAAAATACGGAGCAAGAAAATTCTTTTTTGTATATAGGAAAAGGTTTTTTAACGCTTCAGAGGAAAAATGGCTTGGTTGGGAGAGAAAACGTGGAGCAATTTTAAAATTTAATGATTTTTTAATTAATGGAAGAAATGATGATTATCGTTGCATTTCTGATGGTTTTGATACACTTCCTAAAATAAAATATATTTTAACAGTCGATGCAGATACAGTTATACCTATAAATGAGGCAAAAAAATTGATTGGTGCAATTTCACACCCTGTAAATAAACCGATTTTAAATGATAGTGAAACAGTAGTTATGTCAGGTTATGGACTTATCCAACCTCATATAGGTATAGATGTTGTTAGTGCAAATCAAAGTAAATTTTCTCAAGTCTTTGCCGGAACGGGAGGAATTGATCCATATGTGTGTGCATCTTCTGATATTTATCAAGATTTATTCGGAGAAGCTATCTTTACGGGAAAAGGAATATATGATTTAGAAGTGTTCCAAAAAGTATTAGCTGACACATTACCGGATAACGCTATTTTAAGTCATGATTTATTAGAAGGTTCTTATTTAAGAGCCGGACTTGCGACAGACATTGAATTAATAGACGGTTATCCTTCAAGATATAATGCTTATGCACTAAGATCTCATAGATGGGTAAGAGGAGATTGGCAAGTTTTACCTTGGCTCTTTAATAGAGTAAGGAATAAAGCAAACGAAGTTATAAAAAATCCTATAAATAAAGTTTCAAAATGGAAAATTTTCGACAATTTAAGAAGAAGTTTAACTGCACCATTTATGATGTTGTTAATATTTTTAGGATTTTCGGTATTGCCTGGTAATACTTTAATTTGGTTAGCTTTTTCGGTTATTCTAGGGATTAGAGGAAATAAGAAGCAATTTTTATATCAGTTTTTATTTCTTCCGTTTCAAGCTTGGTTAATGTTTAGTGCTATTTGTGTAACTTTATATAGGATGCTCTTTATAAAAAAGAATTTACTTGAATGGGTTACAGCAGCAGATATGGAAACAAAACTAAAAAATACACTTGGAAGTTTTTATCTCTTGATGAAGTCTAATATAGTTCAAGGAGTTATAATACTTTTGCTTGCTTATTTTGTAAAAGGTGATATGACATCAATAATACTCGGGGCATTTTTATTTATTGTTTGGGCAATTTCACCATTAGTAGCTTTTTATATAAGTAAGCCACGAAAATGTAAAATACAAGAATTAGATGATGAAGAAAAGGAAGAATTAAGAATTTTTGCTAAAAATACTTGGAATTATTTTGACACTTTAATGAATGAAGAAAACAATTACTTGCCTCCTGATAATTTTCAAGAAGATCCGCCAAACGGAGTAGCACATAGGACATCACCGACTAATATAGGACTTGGAATGTTAGCAATTTTATCGGCATACGATTTAAAATTTATATCAAAAGAGGAGCTTATAATAAGATTTGAAAAGATATTAAATACCTTAGATAAACTTCAAAAATGGAATGGGCATTTGCTTAATTGGTATAATACAAAAACATTGAAACCTCTTTTTCCACGCTATATTTCTACTGTAGATAATGGAAATTTTTTAGCATATGCTATTACTGCTCGTGAGGGAATTAAAGAAATTTTAAGTGATGAAAATGATAAAAAAGAAGATTTTATTTTTAGACTTGATAAAATTATAAAAGAAATGGATTTTTCTATTTTGTATGATACCAAGAAAAATGTCTTTTCAATAGGATACAATTTGGAAGAAGGCAGACTTACAAATTCGTATTATGATTTGTTAGCCTCCGAGGCAAGACAAACTAGTTTTTTAGCGGTTGCATATCACGTTGCACCGGTGAAACATTGGTTTTCGTTGGGGCGAAGTTTAACTAAATTAAATGGCCATAAAGGGCTTGTATCTTGGACAGGTACAATGTTTGAATATTTAATGCCTCTTTTAGTAATGAAAAATTACGATAAAACATTATTAAATGAGACATATGACTTTGTAGTAGAGAGTCAAATTGAATACGCCAAAAAGAAAAATGTAATTTGGGGAATTTCAGAGTCAGCATTTTATAATTTTGATATTAATTTAAATTATCAATATAAAGCGTTGGGAGTACCGTGGCTTGGATTAAAGAGGGGATTAATTGATGATACGGTTATTTCACCTTATTCTACAATGTTAGCATTGATGGTAAAACCGAAAGAAGCTTACCGAAATTTAAAAAATATGCTTGATTTTAATATGTTTGGGGAATTTGGATTTTACGAAGCCGTAGATTTTACACCGGGGCGACTTAAATTCATAACCGGTGGTCAAAATTATGCACAAGTAAAAAGTTATATGGCACATCATCAAGGTATGAGCTTGGTTGCAATTAATAATGTTATAAATAATTTTATTATGCAAGAAAGATTTCATAAAGACGTATATGTTAAGTCTGCGGAGACACTTTTACAAGAAAAAGTACCGGGAGATATAATTTATACAAAAGACAGTAAGGAAAAGGTTGTGCCCCCTAAACAAGTAACTTACGAAAGTATTGATACAGACAGAGAAATTGAAATAAAAGAAAATATCAGACCTAATTTTAATGTTCTTACAAACGGAAGTTATTCAGTTAGGATAAATGATAGAGGAATTGGTGTATCTCAGCTTCGGAATATTTCACTTTCAAGATATAGAAGTGATTATTTAAATGAAATTTACGGACAAATATTTTATATAAAATGCATAAGTACAGGTGAAGTATGGTCCCCGACTTATTTACCGGATTTAAAGAAACCGGATAAATATTTAACTGTTTTTTCAGGTGATAAAACTAAATTTATTCGAAAAGATGGAAATATAGAAACACATTACGAAATTGTTGTTTCGACTGAAGATAATTTAGATATAAGGCGTATTTCAATAATAAATCATAGTGAAGATGTTTTAGAATTTGAGGTTACAGGATTTCTTGAAATTGTTAACGGAGATCAAAATGCAGATATTGCACATCGTGCGTTTTACGGACTTTTTGTTACGACGGAGGAAGAAAATGAAGTATTACTTGCTACTCGTAAACCAAGAAGTAATAATGAAGAAAATTTTGTAGTATTTCAAACTTCATTTGTAAATGGAGATAGTTTTGGCGATTTTGAATTTGAAACGGATAGAATGAAATTTTTAGGAAGAGGTCGAACGAATAAAAATCCTGTTGCAATTTTAGATGGGAAACCGCTAATGGGAAGTATTGGCGGAGTTTTAGATCCGATATTTGCATCTAGAAGACTTATACGAATAAAACCTAATGAAACCGGAACAGTAAATTTCATTACAGGTATTAAATCTGATAAGAAAAATGCTTTAGAAACCGGATTAAAATATAGGAATGATGAGATGATAGGAAGGGTATTTCGTCTTGCATATGCAAGGAATCAAGTAGAATTATCGTATCTTAATGTAACTTCGGAAGAAGTAAAATTTTTTGATGATATGATAAAATATTTAGTTTAGAATGGGGAGACAAAGAGATGAAAAATACTAAGGGTATCCTTTGGAGTTACGGAATTTCCGGCGATTTACCTATTGTGCTTGTTGTAATAAAAAAATATGAAGACTTAGATGTGATTTATGATATGATAAAAGCCCATGAATATTGGCGTACAAAAGGTATTCTAACAGATTTGGTTATTTTAAGTTATGAAGAGATTAGCTATAATCACCCTTTATGGAATAGTATATTTGAGATTGTATCCGGTAGCCATTTAGGAAATTTACAAAATGTATCTGGCGGAGTATTTATGCTACGAGGTGAAATATTAGATAAACAAGACATTGAGGAGCTCATAGATATTGCGAATATTGTCGCTAAAGATGGGGAAATAAATTTACCGGAAGAAATTTTAATTGAAGAAAAATATAATGATAATTTAATGAAGGTAGACGGAAAAAGTATAGATAAAAGAGAGCTTACTTTTTTTAATGGAATTGGTGGATTTGATGAGAAAAGTATGGAATATGTTATATATCCGAATAGTAACGATTATACGCCGTTACCGTGGAGTAATGTTATGTGTAACAAAGAGTTCGGATGTATAATGACAGAAGCAGGCGGAGGATATACTTGGGCGTTTAACAGTAGAGAATATAGACTGACTCCATGGAGTAATGATCCTGTAAGCGATAGTCAAGGTGAGTATATATATTTAGAAGACTTAGAAAGTAATGAAAGATTTTCGGCATATTTACTTCCGTATGAAACAAAGGGAGGTTATGAGGTTTCGTTTGGATTGGGATATTGTAAGTATTTAGCTGTTGTTTCTGATTTATTGATTGAGTTTACAGTTTTTGTTCCTAAAAAAGATTTAGTAAAAGTTTCTATGATTAAGATAAAAAATTTAAGTGGAAAAAAGCGAAAACTGAGTTTGAGATATTATATTAATCCGGTACTTGCTTTTAGCAATAATTTTAAAGAGAAAAATATAAAAACTACTGTAGATAATGAGAAGATAATTTTTGAAAATAAGTACGAAAAAGAATTTTTCGGAAATAAAGTTTATTTAACAACGGGTAAAACAAGTAATTTTTGTAAGAAAAATATAGGCGTAGAGTCTTATATTGATATTGAAATAGAGAATAATGAGGAATTAAAAAAAGTATTTCTACTTGGAATTTGGCAAGGTGAATTAATTGTTAACAAGTTTATTGACTACGAAAAGGCACAGGAAGAATTAAACAGTGTTAAAGATTTTTACAAAAAAGATATTCAAAAAATAAAAGTTAGTACTCCGGATAAAGCTACAAATTTATTATTAAACGGATTCTTATTGTATCAAGCGTTGATTTGCAGAATTTTTGGAAAAAGTTCGTTTTATCAATCCGGAGGAGCTACCGGATTTAGAGATCAACTTCAAGATTCTATGCCGTTTTCTTTTATTATGCCGGAGATTACTCGTGAGCAAATTTTATATCATGCGAGTCATCAGTTCGGCGAAGGAGATGTTTTACATTGGTGGCATAAAGAGGCTCAAAAAGGAACTAGGACAAGATTTTCCGATGATTTGTTATGGTTAGTATATGTAACTAATTATTACGTATCAGTAACGGGAGATAGAAGCATTTTATCTGAGCAAATACCATTTGTTGAAGGAGTAGAACTTGAAGAGTTTGAAGATGAAAAGTATATTGAATTTGAGTATTCTAAGAATAGTGCATCTCTTTTTGCACACTGTGTATTTGCTATTGAACATTCATTAAAATTCGGAGAACACGGACTTTTACTAATGGGGTCCGGCGATTGGAATGACGGTATGAATGAGGTAGGTAATAAAGGAAAAGGGGAAAGTGTTTGGCTTTCGTGGTTTATGATTAAGATACTTGAAGATTTTTCACCGATTTGTGAGAGTCAAGGCAGAGATGATTTAGCGAGTAAGTATTTAGAAATTGTAAAAGAGTTAAAAGAAAAAATCAATAATAATGCTTGGGACGGAGAATGGTATAAACGAGCTTTTTTTGATGATGGTACGCCTATTGGTTCAAGAGAAAATGATGAATGTAAAATTGATTCTATTTCTCAGTCTTGGAGTGTTATTTCGGGAGCCGGAGATGACAACAAGAAAGAAAAAGCTATGAATTCTGTTGATAACTATTTAATTGATAAAGAAAATGGGATTATAAAACTTCTTACTCCTCCTTTTTCAAAAGGTGAATTAAATCCCGGTTATATAAAGAGTTATTTAGAAGGAATAAGGGAAAATGGTGGTCAATATACTCATGCGGCTATTTGGGTTGGAATTGCGTATGCAATTATGAAAAAAGGAGATAAAGCCTTTTCTGTATTTGAAATGTTAAATCCTATTAATCACAGTAGAACAGATAGCGAGATGAGAAAGTATAAGCTGGAGCCGTATGTTATTTCTGCGGATATATATACTAATCCGCTTCATGTAGGTAGAGGTGGATGGAGTTGGTATACAGGAGCAGCTTCGTGGATGTATAGATTCGGAATAGAATATATACTTGGAATGAAGGTTAGAGATAAGATTATTACTATTGAACCGTCAACTAGTTCGAAATGGGAAGAATATACTTTGGAATATAGATATAATACCACTACTTATAAAATTAATGTTAAACTAAATTCACAAAAAGGGAAAAAGATTATAATAGATAATGTTTTGGAAGAAGGAAATAGTTTTACTATAAATGATGACGGGAATTTTCATTTTATTGAAGTATATTGCTAAAATTAAAAAAATGATGTAGTATGTACTTGGGAGTTGGTTAGGTTGGAAAGAATTTTAGGTATTGACCACGGAGATAGCAGAACAGGGCTTGCCGTAAGTGATTTAATGGGGTGGACTGCTCAAGGAATTGAAACTGTACATCATAAGGGAAATATAAAATTCCTGTTAAATAGAATTAAGGAAATTGTGGATGAATATAATGTTAGTAAAATTGTTATAGGTTATCCGAGAAATTTAAATGGTAGTATTGGCCCGCGTGCCGAAAAAACGGAAGATTTTATAAAAATTTTAATAGACAAAATTGGGGTAAATGTGGTAAAATGGGATGAATGGCTTAGTACGGTGTCTGCTCATCGGGATATGATAGATATGAATGTAAAAGCTAGAAAGAAAAAAGATTTAGTTGATACCATTGCTGCTGTTCATATTTTACAAAATTATTTGGATTCAATGAGGGGGTAAAAAACTCGTTTATCGTTGATATAATGTACAATGTTTTATGAGTTTTTACGTCATCATGAAATTTTATTGTTAGCGAAGCTAACGGAATGGAGGAAGAAAATGAGTGAAAATGAAGAAATGAATATTGAGGAATTAGATAACGTAATTGTTCTTACTGATGAGGACGGAAATGATGTAGAATTTGAATGGTTAGATACTGTTGAAATGAATGACAATACTTATGTTGTTGTTGTTCCTGCTGATGATGAGACTGACGAAGTTGTAATTTTGAAAATGGAAAAGGAAGACGATGAAGAAACTTTTGTCGGACTTGAAGATGAGAAGGAAATAAATGAAGTATTTGAGGAATTCAAAGAAAGAAATAAAGAAATTTTTGATTTTATTGACTAAAAAAGAATAATATTCTGCAAATTGCACATATTAACTCTGTAACATATATTTGCAATTTGCAGGAGGTGAATCTAAATGGCAAACAGAAAGAAATTAGTTCCAGAAGCAAGTAGTGCTATGAACAACTTTAAGTACGAAACAGCTAGCGAAATGGGTCTTAACTTAAAAAAAGGTTATAATGGAGAAATGACTGCAAAACAAGCTGGTTCTATCGGTGGTAATATGGTAAAGAAAATGATTCAAAAAGCACAACAAGATATGGCTAAGTAAAACCATTTTTAGGGGCGGTATGCCCCGTACATAAAAGCGGAATAGGGGTTTTTTATATGGATAATAACACTATTTTTATGAATTTACAGGATATACAAAAAAAAGAAAAGCATGATAAAATAAAGAGTATTATGAAAGAGGTATATGAAGCGTTAAAAGAAAAGGGTTATAATCCTATTAACCAATTGTGCGGGTACTTTGTGTCCGCTGATCCTACATATATTACTAATCATAATAACGCGAGAGCGTTAATTACTCAAGTTGAAAGGGAAGATATACTAGAGGCTATTACTGAAGAGTATATTGAAAAAATGTAAGGAATGATGAGTATGGAAAATGAAGTTGTTATGGTTTATAAAACTAATGAAAAGTATCAAGAAGTAGAAGGTTTAATTAGCTTTTTAACGTCTTTTGGAATAAATGCTTTACGTTCTCCTCATTCTATTGTCGGGTCGGCTTTGGATTTGGTTAACGGGACTTGTGTATTCGTAAATAAAGATCAAGAAGAACAAGCTAAGATGCTTATAGAAGAATATTTTAATAAAAATCCTGAATTTGTGGATTTACCGGATGAATTAAAGGAGTAAATTGTGACTACCCTAGAGGGTAGTCATTTTTTTGCGAATTATAACGAAATTCATTTAAATTCGACATATAGTTCTAAGTGTCGTTATTTTTTTGTCGAAATATAGTGTAATAAAATGGTAAAATACCCATTGACTGGTAGAGAAAACAGAGTTAATATATAAGTGTCAAAACACAAAACAATTGTGAAGGAGTGAGTGATATGCTAGAAGAACTTGGAGAAAGAATTGGTAATGCGGTAGAAGATAATCTTGATGATATAACGCCTACTCAAAAAGAGATTATTCAGTATACTGTTATTCAGATTTTTGGAGAACTGATAAAAATGGTAATAATGTTTGCTATTGTATGGCCGTTTGGTGTTGCTCATTTATTGTTAATTTCTATTTTTTCAATGGCTATATATAGAGTTCCGTCTGGCGGAGTTCATTCTAGAAGTCATATCGCTTGCTTTGTCACAAGTATGATTTTGTTTATGGGAAATGTAATTATTTCGTCATTAGTAAAAGGACCATATTTAGATATTATATACATATTAATTTTTATGATAAATATTCCTATTATTCATTACTTTGCTCCGGCGGATACGGAAATGAAACCGGTTGTAAGTAAGAAACAAAGGAGAATATTAAGAATTGTTTCATATATATGTATGACTATGACCATATTAATTGGTAGATTTATTATTACTGATTTGGTTATAAGAAATATATTTATATTTGGAACATTAATTCAAAGTATAACTATGTTGCCGTTTATGTATAAAGCTATGGGAACGAAATATGGATATAGAGACGGTATAGTTATTCCACAAATTTAGATTCTTTTAGAGTGGCGCGTGCTCTAAAGATATATAAAAATAAAGGAGGAGTTTTTTATGAAAAAAATGTTATGTAAGTTGGCAAACAAGGTAGCTAATGTATATGGAGGAATGACAAGCAATGCATCAATGTTTTTATTCTTGGGACAAGTTAAAACGCCTAATTGCTTAATTAAAAAGGATTAATTTATATCTAAATTATAAATTTAGTAATTTGAAATTATGTCCTAAAAAACTTCTCGACCGGTCCTCGAGAAGTTTTTTGTTATCTTTTGTATACTAATCCATCTTTGAGTTCGTAAAAATTTTCTATATTATTAATTTTTAATATATATCCGTTTTCGACTTTTTCAGCGCTAGGATTATTATTTAAAAATTCTTCTTCGGTTATTTTTAACTCTTTATCTAAGTCAAGTAAATTTTCTGTATTATTAGAAATAGCATCTTCCATTATAGCTGAGTCGTATGATTTAGTTTGGTACATACCATAGAAATTCGATAAATTACTATTTACACTAAAATCATCACTAATTTTTTCTTCTTTTATACTCCTTGATAAATTATTTTCACTATATAAATTAATAGAAGAGTCGTTATCTTCTATACTTTTTGTAAATATATTTTTATTATTTATAGTATAAATAGATAAACAAAGACAAGTAACTACAAAAATAGCAGCACAATTTTTTATCCAATAAGGGAGACGATAAACATTACCTTTTAGATATATTTTATTAATCGTTTTTTCTTTTAATTCATCGGAAACTTTAATATTTTCTAATTTCTTATTAAATTCGTTTTTTAATTCTTCTCTTTTCATAATGTTTTATCCCCCCCTTTAATCTTCTAAAATTATTTTTAATTTTTCTTTAAGTATTTCTCTTGCTCTTTTCATTCTCGTTCTTACAGTCGCTTCCGGAATATTTAGTATCTTAGAAATTTCACTAGTATTAAAATCTTTGTAATAATAAAGAATTAATACTTCTTTATACTTTAACGGAAGTTCTAAAATTTCTTTTAAAATTATACTTGATTTTTCACTGGCTATTATAGTATTATCATAGTCTACGCTATCCGAAGTTTCAGCGAAATCTTCAAGAGAAACTATTTTTTTTCGCCAAGCGCTTTTTAAATAATCTTTACAGGTATTTATGGTTATTTTTATAATCCAAGTTTTTTCGGAACTCTTACCGGAAAATGAACTAAGATATTTATTAACCTTAAAAAAAACATCTTGAAATATATCTTCAGCTGTACTGGGATTTTGTGTATATAATGTCGCTATACGAAGGACATCGTTTCCGTAAAGCTCAATTAAGTCAGTAAGTTTTTCTTTATTATCCATAATTTCAACTCCTACGGTTAATTATTAGACGAATTAACTCTTAATTTTGTTTCAGATATAGTATGACATATTTTTTTATATTTTTCAAAAAAATTTTTGAGGAGGTTTTTATGGATTATTACATTTTAACACCAATTAGTTTTATATTGAGGATTTTCGAAGCGTTTTCTCAATTTAGTCTGGTATTATCTTTAATAGGCGGTAGAATTTTTACTAAGAAACATTTTATAGGTGCAATTTTATTTTCTATAATTTTTGAACTTGGTAAATTAATATGTCCTCAATATTTATCGGGATTTTTAGCTATTATACTAGGCATTCCTTTTATAACTATATATTTTAAAGAAAAACTATGGAAAGTAGGCGTATCTTATATTTTTACAGGTATAATGGTAGCTCTTTTAGATTTTATTGTATTAATGGGATTCTCTTTAATATTTCACGTAGAAAAATTTGATAGTATTGCTGATATGCCATTATTGTATGATTTTGGTTGTTTAATTATTTCAATATCGTTATTAGCACTTAGTCAAATAGTTACTTTGGCTAAAAAGAAATGTCATATGACGTTTGAAATTTTACCTAAGTCTACAACAAGTTTGGTTAATGTTATAGTTACATTTTTATTGTTAGTTCCGAATTTAGTAATGCTTTTGTATTATCATGATGATAAAAATATACCATTGATACTAATTATAGTAAATATTTTAGCAATAATAGCAATGTTTTTTGTAAGTACATATAATACGAAAAAAGGTTTTGAGTTAATTACAGCAGAGCAAGAATTAGTAACTCAGAGAACATATAATAAAACTTTACAGAATTTAGTGGATGGATTGCGTACATTTAAACATGATTACAATAACACGCTTCAAACTATGTATGGTTTCATACAGTTAAACGATATAGATGGACTTAAAGAATTTTTTGAACAAATATTAGATGAATCACGTGCTATGACTGCATTAGATAAATTAAATCCGGATTTATTTAAAAATCCAAGTTTGTTTGGATTAATTACGGCTAAATATGAGTATGCGAGGCAAAATAATGTAAGTATAAATTTTGAAATGTATGGGAAATTAGAAGAAGCGGATATGCAAATATATGATTTAACCAGAATTCTAGGTATATTTTTAGATAATGCGATTGAAGCTGCGGTTAGTTGTAAAAAGAAGAAGGTTAATTTTATGGTAATTAAGAAAAAAGACAAAATTGTTATAGAGATTACTAATACTTATTCGGAATTAGGGCTAAGGCTGGAAAATATAAACGATAAAGGTGTATCATCCAAAGGAGAGAATAGAGGACTTGGACTATACAAGGTTAAGGATATTCTTAGAAAATATCCAAAGGTTGAACATCAAACAAAAGCTTCAAATGGAATGTTTATGCAAAGACTTAGCATTAATGAAGTAAAAGTTAGGGTATAATAGAAGGAGGAGAAATATATGTTAAATGTTGCAGTTTTTGATACAAAGCAATATGATATTGCTGGTTTGGAGAAATACGGAAAGGAAAATGATATTAATTTTAAGTTTTTCGAAACTAAGCTTACAGAAGATACAGTAGGTCTTACAAGAGGATATGAGGCAATAGTTGTATTTGTAAATGATACTATAAATGAAACAGTTATAAATAAATTATGCGAAAATGGTGTAAAATTAATAGCATTAAGGTGTGCAGGATTTAATAATGTAGATTTAAAAGCGGCATACGGGAAAATAAAAGTAGTAAGAGTACCGGCGTATTCTCCATATGCAGTAGCAGAGCATACAATGGCTTTACTTCTTACATCGCTTAGAAGAATTCACAAAGCATATAATAGAACAAGAGAATTTAATTTTAGTTTAAATGGACTAACAGGATTTGATTTACATGGAAAAACAGTTGGTGTTGTTGGAACCGGAAAGATAGGAAAAATATTTATAAATATATGTAAAGGTTTTGGAATGAATGTAATAGCGTATGATTTATATCCGGATAAAAATTCAGATATAAACTATGTGAGCTTGGAAGAATTGTTTGAAAAAAGTGATATTATTTCGCTTCATTGCCCACTTACAAAAGAGAATGAATATTTAATAAATAGAGACACAATTGCGAAAATGAAAAAAGGCGTATATATACTAAACACTTCAAGGGGAATGTTAATAGATGCGGAAGCTTTAATAGAAGGAATAAAAGAAAAGAAGGTAGGAGCAGCTTGCTTAGATGTTTATGAAGAAGAAAACGATATTTTTTTCAAAGACTATTCGGGACACATTTTACAAGATGATGTCTTAGCAAGACTTATTTCAATGCCTAACGTTATTATTACATCTCATCAAGCCTTTTTAACAGAAGAAGCGTTAGATAATATTGCAAATACTACTTCTCAAAATATTAAAAATTTCTTTGATAACGGGAAATGTGAAAATGAAGTAGAATATAAAGAATAAAAATTATTGTTTGGAGTAGAAAAAGAGCTGTAAAAAAGTCTCAAAATCAATAAAGCGTTGTACTGTACCTCGCTCCACAAAAATATTTTTTGTGGAAAGTGTAGTGCTAAGTTAAAGGACGGAACGGAGCTTACGCTCACATCCTGGACACCTTTAAAATATGAATTACATAGAGGGACAAAAAAGCAATTTTTGTTTCCCAAGGTACAGTACAACGCTTTATTTTAATGATAGACGACTTTTTTACAGCCCATTTTCTTAAAATATTTTTAATTTAATGTACTCTATATCTCCTGTGTTGTACTTAATCTTTAATTCGGTAGTACCTGTTTTCTTAGGAGTTACAGTTATTTTTTCGGATTTTGACAAACTAGTTTTAGATAAACTAACGTAACTGCTTTCATAAGAAATTGTTGCACTCTTTGCATCAAAGACATCTAAATTTACATCAAGAGCAAGATTTCCGTCTTTACTGAAACTTATTTCACGGGAATATGTTTCGCTATCTCCATCTATAATAACATCAATATATTCCGTATCGCCAGTATCATACTTGATTTTAATAGTAGTTTTACCTTCATTTTTCGCAGTAACAGTAACTTTACCGGATTTTGTTAATTTAGTTTTAGATAAAGAAATATAATCAGAATCATAAGTTAAAGTAGCTTTATCTGCATCATAATCGTCAAGGTCGATATAAATAGTATCGCTTTCTCCAACTTCTAATTCAATTTCATCTTCGTAATCATCGTCATCTTCAATAATAACTTCGATATATTCTGTATCGCCAGTATCATATTTAATTTTAATTGTGGTTTCGCCTTCTTTTTTAGCAGTAATAGTAACTTTACCGGATTTTGTTAACTTAGTTTTAGATAAAGAAATGTAATCAGAATCGTAAGTTAAAGTAGCTTTGTCTGCATCATAATCATCAAGGTCGATAGATATAGTTTTTGTGTCGCCGACTTCTAATTCGATTTCGTCGTCACATTCATCGTCAGTTACAGTAACATCGATATAGTCAACGTTTCCTGTATTATATGTGATTTTTATAACTGCATCGCCTTCTTTTTTACCTTCAACAGTAACCGTGCTTGAATAGTATAAGTACGATTGAGAAAGTTTTAAATAAGAAGTATTATAACTTATGTTAGCACTCTTTGCCCCGTACTTATTAAGATTTACATAGAATGTGTCTTTTTCTCCTACTTCTATTTCCATATCATCACGTGAGGTTGTTTGAGAATAGCTAGGATAATTGTAGTATGAATTATAGTCGTTAGAATTAATTAATACAGTATTATTATTAAAACTAACATTTGAATTTGTAAGGCTTCCAAATTCACTAAGCGGAACATAAGTTTTTCCTTGATAGTTTAACATCGGAGATGTTGGGTTATACTTATTACCGTTAACATACACAGGGAATGGGCTTAGATAAACTTCAGAAACTAATGTACTTGCTGTAACAATTCCTCCAAATAACAAAGCACCAACCGTAATTCCGGCAATCATACTTTTTAGATCGAATAATTTTTTCTTCATTTTGTATTTCCTCCACTTCTTAAATATTTTAAAACAAGTATATTAAACGTTACTGTTTAATATTATCTGTTGATAAATAATTAGTCCAAATAGTAACTATTAAATAAATGGTTTTACATACTTGTCTTGACATAATTAGAAACCGTGTATAATGTTAACATAAACAAAAAAATCTGTCAATAGTTTGACTATGGCAAAAATATGTGATAATATAGGTACTGAATTTGATGCGGGCGTAGTTTAGTGGTAGAACTTGAGCTTCCCAAGCTTACAGTGGGGGTCCGATTCCCCTCGCCCGCTCCATTTAAGAAAAATTTGCAAAAGAAAAAGGGAGGAATTAATTATGCCATTAGTAACAACAACGGAAATGTTTAAAAAAGCATATGGAAAATATGCAGTAGGTGCGTTTAACGTAAATAATATGGAGATTGTTCAAGGAATAACCGAAGCGGCTATGGAAGAAAATTCGCCTGTAATTTTACAAGTGTCTGCCGGTGCTAGAAAATATGCTAAGCATATTTATTTAATGAAATTAATAGAAGCTGCTGTAGAAGATACAGGAGTTCCTATTGCGGTTCATCTTGACCATGGAGCTGATTTTGAGATTTGTAAGGACTGTATTGACGGTGGATTTACTTCTGTTATGATAGACGGTTCTAAGTACTCTTTTGAAGAAAACATAGAATTAACTAAGAAAGTTGTAGATTATGCTCATGCTCATGGAGTAGTTGTAGAAGCTGAGCTTGGAAAGTTAGCCGGAATAGAAGATGCCGTAGTTGTTTCACAAGCTGATGCTGCGTTTACTGATCCGGAACAAGCTGCTGAATTTGTTCATAAAACGGGATGCGATTCATTGGCTATTGCGATTGGAACTAGCCACGGAGCGTATAAATTCAAGGGAGAGCCGAAACTTAGATTTGATATATTAGAACAAGTTACGAAACTAATACCTGAGACTCCAATTGTATTGCATGGTGCATCGACTGTTATGCCTGAATTTGTAAAACAATGTAACGAGTTTGGCGGAGAATTGCCGGGAGCTCAAGGTGTTCCGGAAGATATGCTTCATAAAGCCGGAACGATGGGAGTATGTAAAATAAATATAGATACTGACTTGCGTCTTGCTATGACAGCGTCTATTAGAAAGTTTTTTGTTGAACACCCTGATAAGTTTGATCCTAGAGAGTATTTATCTCCTGCGAGAGCAGCTATAAAAGATATGGTTAAGCATAAGATGAGAGATGTACTTGGTTGTTCAGATAAAGCGTAGAAAGATATATAGGGGCTGTAAAAAAACTCATAAAATTCATAACGTATTGTACTGTACCTCGCTTAACAAAAATAT
>CAYYWT010000016.1:0-19559 GCA_964475435.1 uncultured Eubacteriales bacterium | reverse complement strand
ACCGAGGACGTGTTTGAGCGGGAAAACTAATGATATTATCTTTTGATAAGTAATTAAGTCTGACTAATAACTATTTTTTGTCAACAATGTCTTTTACAACCTCTCCTGCAATAATCATTCCTGCAACAGACGGCACAAAAGCTATACTAGCAGGAATTTGCTTACCATTTTCTCCAATTACTCCGGATTTAAATGGTTCTTCTTTAGAATAAACTACTTTTAATTTATCTATATTTCTAGCTCTAAGTTCCTTTCTCATAACCTTTGCCAATGGACAAACACTAGTTTTATAAATATCCGTAACTTCAAACATAGTAGGATCGAACTTATTTCCTGTCCCCATACTGGAAATAATAGGGATTCCAAACTCTTTAGCTCTCACAACAAGCTCAATCTTCGCAGTTACAGTATCAATTGCATCAACTATATAATCTAAAGAACTATCTATAACTCCGTCAGTATCCGGCATAAAAAATTTTTGGTGTATTTCTACATTAGCTTCAGGATTTATTTCCAAAATTCTCTCTTTAGCCACTTCTACCTTAGCTCTTCCTAAAGTCTTATAGGTAGCAATAATTTGACGATTTATATTGCTTAAAGCAACATCATCATTATCTACCAAAACGATATTTCCAACTCCAGAACGCGCAAGTCCTTCAACAACATATGAGCCTACTCCGCCAACTCCAAAAACAACTACTTTAGATTTTTGAAGCTTATTTAACCCTTCTTTACCTATTAATAATTCAGTTCTTGAAAATTGTTCACTCATTCTAATACCTCCAAGTTATTTTTAATATATTGCTATACTAGTCAATTGTGTTATTGTACTTTTGCTGAGGCGAAGTTTTGTCACATGATAGGTTGATAATATATTTTTAAAGAGTTATAGTCAAGGAAATTAAATCAAAAGCACAACTCACAAAAAGAGAATGCCATACTAGCATTCCCTTTTTACTGCACATTTCACTATTTAGTCTTCTTCGCAAAATGATACACAGACTTATCGCCAAGTAAATACCCACTTATAACAGTAAAGCCATTCTCTTTCGCATAAAATTCTATCATCACTCTATCATCTTTATCAAAACCATGAACATACACCTTGTTACATTCTTCATCTTTCCAAAGCTTGTGCTCAAAAGTCATACTAAACATTCTCTTCTTTTTAATAACGCATTCCCAGAAATACAACCTCCGCATCTTTCTACTAACACCCAGCCAATAACGATTATACATAATCTTTCTTCTCATTTTCAACTTTTCTACCTGAGCATCATACGACATATAAATACCTCCTATGTCACACAACTGCATTCTTAAACAAATAAGAACACTAAAACCAACCTAACTTCGACATGATTATACCATATAATTTACTTTTTGTCTAGTGTAAGAAATCGCAATATTTAACCAAGCTTTAGCGTAGTTTCCAAAGCTAACTTAATCATATTCGTCATAGAAGTTCTTCTCTCCTCAGCAGTAAGTTCCGCCTTTTCAACCAAGCTATCACTTACAGTCAATATACAAGCAGCTTTTTTATTTAATACATTCGCATTATGGAATAAACCAAATGACTCCATTTCAACAGCACAACAGCCGTATTTTTCATTAAGTTCATTAATGTCCACCGCATCAGAATAAAATACATCTGAACTGTGAATATTACTAAACCTAATATTAGTATCCAGTTCTTTCGCCGTTTCCTTAATTTTTTCATTAAGTTCATCATTAGACTTAATCATATGACCGGTAAATCCATTTTGAACAAGCGCATAATTAGATTCGCTATACGCATTATCTACAACAATTACGTCTCTTACTTTAACATCTTTCGTATAAGAACCGCAACTGCCAATTCTAATTATCGCATCAACATCATAAAACTTAAACAACTCATATGAATAAATTCCAACACTTGGGATTCCCATTCCATGACCCATTACAGTAATTCTCTTACCTTTGTATTCGCCTGTATATGCAAGCATTCCCCTTACAGAATTAACTACCGTGTAATTATCCATAAAATTTTCGGCTATAAACTTCGCACGAAGCGGATCTCCCGGCATTAAAACTATCTTTGCAATATCTTCCTTACGAGCCTCATTATGTGGCGTCATAATAAATCCCTCCTAATTCTTTTATGTATTTCTACTTACTCCCTTATTTTATAATATTTTATTAATGTGTCAATAGTCTAAATACTCTAAAACGTCAGACATTTCGTCTACATCAATATACTTTAGTCCTCTTAAACTTTGTTCAATTCCTTTTACTAAAGTATTATTTCCTTTAGTATCACATAAACTTCCAAAAACACCTTCTTCATTCATAATTACCTCTGTAAGTTCATCGAATTTCTCATTCCTATACCAAATAACTTCCGCTTTTTTTCCTATGCACTTTGAAAACTCATTTAAATACCCTCTTAACTTTTTAATAAACTCGTCCTCATTTTTGTACAATAGTTCGTCACATTTTAATTGTATGTCTACCCTATCTTGTAACTTAAGTTCTGAAATTTTATTATCAAAATTATTAAATTGATTGTTTTCTATGTCCCTAGTCGAAACAAAAAGCGTTGCTTTTACATCGTTTTTCTCCAAAACACTCTGTATTTTTTCAATATTATCCAAATTATCATTATCTAAAGTAAGCACAATCGCCTTTTTAGTCAATTTTCCGGCTTGCTTTACGTATTCTTGCATATCGTAAAAGCTTATAAACTCATAACCTTTTTTAATAAGTTCTTTTATCTGGTTTTCAAGCAAAGAAAAATCACTTATCTTTTCATAATTTAATACCGTAACTTTAGTCGTATACTCACTTTCGTCAAAAGTCAGTTCATCATATCCAATTAAATTTTCAGTTACATTCTCATTAGTTATATACTTTCCGAAATCCTTGGGTATATAAACACTATCGTCGTCATAAATCCTCGCAAGCGCCATTTTTCCTACGCAATTTCTAAAATGCGCTTCATCATAAAAATATCTTGGCTCAGTACTTACAGAACTTAATGTAAAATCCCAAAAGTCCGTTACATCAGCTAGTTTTACTTTAAATAAATCTATATCTTCTTGGTCATAATACCTTGCATAATCAATGTATAACGGCGTTAAAAGAACCTTAAAATTTATTCCTTTATCATTACAAATCTCCTTTAATTCTTTAATAGAATTTAAACAATTATCTAATTCCGGCAAATCTTCTATTTTATCATACGGATAATTCGAAAAAACAGGATAGTTCTTTACATATTCTTCCAAACTTCCAATCGGCTCAATATCCCTTTTAGTTTTATCATAAACACCTGTTTCAACATTAAACACATCATTTTTATTTTGTAAATAGCTATCTTCCATTTTCGCTTTAATCTTTTCAATTCCATAATGCGGACGTAAAAACAAATACTTTGCATAAAAGTCTACAAGCGAAGTGCCGTCAATTTTACCGTGCAAGTTACCAAGTAACTTATCAGCTTCATAATTATACTGAATAGCATTAGACAAGTACACAGCTAAAAACATATTTTTCACTTTATAATTTTCTATAATATATTTAGCTGTTTCAACAGAATCGTAAATATCCGCACCATACATTATCATATTGTAAAAATTATCTCCGGTGTACTTATTTAACATCTCTACCGGATACGAACTCGTGCTGGAACATCCGATAATATACGAATCATACTTACTATGCTCTTTATCTATATAAGCTACTTTAGCGACACGCGGATTTTGAGTCATATCATAAGAATACCAATTAAAAAAGTAATCTCCAAAAACGCCAAACGGATCAGTAACAATATTAAACGCCATTATTCCGCCAAAAGTCAGTAACCCACACAATATAAACATAAAAAACCATTTTTTTGAACTCATTTATTTTTCTCCTTAAAACTGCTTATAAATAAAATCAGACGAAATTGTATCTCCCCTATATATACCAAATACAATAAGAACTATCATACAAACTAAAATTGATACAAATTGAACAAAACCATTCTTTTTCTCAAGCGATTTCCTTATATCTATTCCATTTTCCTCTATCGCTCCAAATATCAAAACTACCAAAAAAGCAATTAAAGTAACAATGTAATCATATGTGCCAAGTCCCAGTAAAGTCCAATTTTCAAAATTAAAAAATGTACTTAAACTAAATTCAGCAAACGTTTTCCAAAGCATCGCAAAAGCAACGCTTAAACTAGTAGCTCTTGTAAAATACCTTCCTATAAAAACAATAAAAGTTGTTCTTAAAATTCTAAAAATATACCAACCTGTACTTTCTAAATTTATACGAAAAACCTCAGCCAATTTTTTATAAAACGATTGTAACAATATAGACAACATTATAATAAGACCATTCCATAATCCAAAAAATATATACTTACTACTTCCGCCGTGCCATATACCAATAGTAAAAAACACAATAAAAGATGCAATCGAAGTAGGTAAAATTTTTCCCAATGTTCCGCCTATATTTTGTCTGGTAAACTTGCCCAATTTACCAAAAGCTTTAGACAAAGAAATTGGATAAAACAAATAATCCTTCATCCAAGTTCCCAAAGTAATATGCCATCTTCTCCAAAAATCACTAAGCGATATCGCATAATATGGGCGTTTAAAATTCTCAACAATATCTATTCCGAAAATCTTTGCAATCCCTCTGGTAATATCTATTCCACCTGAAAAATCGCAATAAAGCTGAATGCAATAAAAAATTACGCCTATGGCTATCATAGTCCCATTTAGTATAGAATAATTATCAAAAACATAATTAACAACTAAAACTGCTCTATCTGCAATAACAAGCTTTTTAAAATATCCCCACATCAAAAGTTCTAATCCATATTTTAAATTATCAAAATCCAACTTATGCTCCTCATATAATTGATGAGCCAAATTATCATATCGACTTATAGGACCTTGAATTATCTGAGGAAAAAACGAAACAAACAACGAAAATTTGAAAAAGTTTCTATCCGGCGCGTATTTACCACGATAAACATCAATAACATAGCCGATAGACTGAAACATATAAAACGAAATTCCAAGCGGTAAAAGTAAATTAAGCTTAGGTAATGCCATACTATTCGGAATTAAATTATTGAGTCCCTCAATTGTAAAGTTATAATACTTTAAGAAAAACAATAATGTAAAATTAAGTAAAATCGCAACAGTAACAATGACTTTCTTTTTCTTCTTAACTCTTGAAGATAATTCTTTTTTTTCTTGACTATCCGCTTCCCTACTCTTTATAGCATAATTTTCATTTAAATTGCCAATAAAAATTCCGGACAAAAAAGTCGTAACAGTAGTAAACAATAAAAAAGCCACTAATTTTACTCCCGACGATAAGTAAAAAATATAACTTGAAATAAGAAGTATAACCCATTGCAATTTTTTTGGTACCATGTAATATAAAATTATTGTAAAAAATATAAAAATAAAAAAACTAACCGACGTAAAAGCCATCTATTTCTAACCCTCTTCTTGTAATCTTTCGATTAACTTCATAATATCATTAATCGAATTAAAATTCTCCGGAACTAATTCTTCAATTCCGATTTTAATATCAAATTCCTCATTTAACTCAGTAACCAAAGCAACCATATCAAAAGAGTCTAAAATACCATCATCAATTAACGCAACTTCCAAATTAAAATCCACTCCAGGACGTAACTCCCTTAAAATTTCTAATATTCTTTCCATATTAATCCTCTCCCACATTACTAAATATTTTCGAAACTCTACCGGTAAACTCATAACCATTCTTCAAATAAAATCTCTTCGCCACTTCATTCTCACTATTTACCCATAGTCTAAACGCTTTAGATTTATTCTTTTCTTCAAAAATATAACCGTCTAAAAGTTTTTTCCCGACTCCTTTTAGTCGTTTTCCCTCTAAAACAGCAATATGTAAAATCTTACTATATTTAGGCAAAGTTTTATAGTGTATAACTCCGTCTACACAAGCTCCTTCTTCTTTACTAATCAAAACATCTTCATTACAAAATTCTTTAAAACTCGGAATACAACCATAGCAAGCATCAAAATTATTCAAAATAATTTCATATGCCATTTTTAGCTCTCGTTCATCCGGTTTTATAATTTTTTCACATTTACCATCTAAGCTTTTTAGCTCCATTTCCATTCTATCTTTCTCAATCCTAAATCCCAATTTAACCAAATAATCAACCAGTTCTTTATTCGGTTCAACAAACTCAACAATTGAATTACTAGGGATTTTAATATCTTCAAACTCATTTATGTAAAAATATATGTGAAAAATCTCATTATTCCTTCTAAGAAGCATCAAAACACCATTATTTTTTTCATAAAATAATGAATTCTCAGCTATAAACTTTTCAAAATCTTTAGCACCAAAAAAGCAATTCGTAATAACCCCTTTTTTTAAATAAGGCAAAACCAACGAATTAAGTTCATTTATACTACATATCTTTTCCATCAATAAACCTCTCCTTTAGTAATACCCTATCTATCTTTCCGTTCTTGTTATACGGCATTGTTTCCAATATTTCAATCCTATTCGGTAGCATAGCTTTAGGTAACTTAGAAGAAAGCTTAGAAATAATATATGAACTATTTAGCTCCTTTCCGCTACAAACAAGCACTATTTTATCATTTTCCTTATCAAACAAACATACAGCCTCGATAACATTCTCAATTGAATTAGCATTAACTTCAATTTCGCCTAATTCAATTCGGTTCCCCATATGCTTAACTTGTCCGTCCTTTCTCGACACAAAAACAAGTTCTCCGTATTCATTAATTCTCGCAATATCTCCGGTTTTATATAAAATATCTCGGTAACATAAATTATGCGGATTTTGGATAAAACACTCATTTGTTTTCTCTATTTCGTTATAATATCCCAAAGAAACACCTGTTCCACGCACACAAATCTCACCGTTTTTAGTAATTTTTAATTCATCATCCAGTAATAAAACCTCCATATTTTCGCAATTTTTCCCTATAGGTACAATTTCATCATCCAAAAAATCACGATTTACAATACAATAAGTACAATCTACCGTAATTTCAGTAGGGCCGTATAAATTTATATATTGTACATTCGGCAACGCCTCACGCCAAACATTTAAATTCTTTGCATACATCGCCTCTCCGGCAAAAAACACCTTATCTATATACTGCGGTTTCAAGTTCTTAAACACACCCGAATTAGCCACCAAATTAATCGCAGAAGTCGCCCAAAGTATAGCAGTTACTCTCTTTTCATTTATATATTCAATTAATTTTATCGGAAACATAAAAAATTTCTTAGGAATTATATAAGTCGTAAGAGAATTTCTCAAAGTTAAATAAATATCCTTTACCGATGCATCAAAATAAAACGGAGTTTGATTACCCAAAATGTCATTATTTGAAAAACTAAAAGTTTTAGTCAGCCATTCAACTAAGTCAATAATCGCTCTGTGAGTTATAACAATCCCTTTTGGGACACCGGTTGAACCGGAAGTAAAAATTATATAAGCAGGGTCTACATCAATAATCTTACTTCTTATTCCTAAAAGCACCTCAAAATCTATAACATTAAAAATATTTTCTTGTATTAAAAGACTTTCAAAATCACTTTCAAAATTACCTTGATGTAATATAAGTATAGGATTTAGCTTAGATATAATGACTTTTAGCCTATCTTTGGGAGTTTTTTCATCTATCGGTACATAAAAATTTCCACTGTATAAAGTTCCCATAAATCCGACAATATCAAAAACATTATTCTTAACCATAACAACTATCGGTCTTTTTATTGTGCCATTAGTTTGCATAGTAATCCTATAGCCTAAAGAACAAGCATAATCTTTTAACATCTTAAAAGTAACTGAATTAGTTTCATCAGAAAAAGCTAATTTATCAGGATATTTTTCAACTGAATTTTCTAAATAATCAAGTACATTTGTATAGTACATATTTTTCCACCTACTTTAAATAATCTTTAAGCTCTGTATCCATAGAAACATTTAGTCTCTTTAGTCCAATCAATTTATCTCCGGGTTTAATATAATTAATTCCTTCATCAGTCGTAAGCGTTACCTTATATCCCAAAGCACTTATAACCGCTTCGCTCAAATCATCATAATACCCGTAAGGATAACAAAACACATTGTTTTCATAGTTATTACAATTAACCTTTAACGCATTTTCAAGAGAATCAATATCTTCTCTTACAGCTCTTGAATAATCAGCCTCAGATTCAAAAAAATTCTTTGTTATTCCATTTCTTACTCCGCCACTCGATTTTAACTTGTGTAAATCAAATGTATGATTTCCAACCTCAAAAACTCCGCTTTCTATCATCTCGTTAAGATCTTCCCAACTCATATGCTCTAAAGTCTTATTTTTCAAATACGAACTCGTATACTTCGTAGACTTCCCAATAATAGAAACCGTCGCTTTCATATTTTTTTCTTTTAATATTGGGAAAGCTATTTCGTAATTACTTTTATAGCCATCGTCCATAGTTATTAAAATCGGCTTATTCGGTAACTCATTATTATACTCAGTAAAATCTATTAAATCCTTAAACGATATTGTTTCATATCCTAAACTTTCAAGCTCGTCTAAAACTTCCCTAAACTTTTTATCAGTTATGGTAGCACTCGAGTCACATTCTTTTTCATCTGTCACAAAATGGTGAAACATAAGTATCGGAACTTCAGCCCTACTCTCAATACTTACATCTTCCTTTGCCACCACAGGAACATACCCTACAAAACTGCTAAAGCAATTAATTATACATACAATCAAAATGCCAACAAGGACTAATATATTCATTCGTCCCACTCCTTCTCATTTGTAAACACATTACTATTTCTTCATTTTTACATTAGTAATCAATATAGAAATAGTACCATCCGGATTATTTATAAATTCGATAGCATTTTTATCTTTGTAAATATCTGTTGGTATACTAAGCTCAATTCCATTATCCGTTTTTATTTTATGCTTGCTAAATTTCTTCTCAGGTTCTTCTCCGACAAAGGTAATTTCTTCTTTTACTCCCGCTTTCTTTACTTCTTCTATGTATTCTTCTTGAATTTCCTTATTATCACCAAAAGCTTTTTTAGCAATTGTACAAATATTTATCTTACTGGTTTCCTGAATTTCATCGTGTATAGTTTCTTTTACCGCAACGTCTTTAGTAAAATCGCTGTCAAAGTACTTTTTGTTAATCTCTTTCGCTACTTTGTTTACAATTTTAACAGCCTCATTTTTAGAAATTTCCACCTTACATTTTAAGAAAATCTCAGAAAAATAATTAATTTTATCTCCATCAATTAAATATTCCTTTTCAGTAATCATTACTTTATGACTAACTAAATCTATCATCACACCTTCATCAGTCTTTTGACCTTCAGTAGCAAAAATAACCTTATGTTTTATAATTTTATTACTGGTAGCAGTATTGGTATAATCTACAAAGTGGGTAAAACCTTCCTTGTAATTAAGTTTCACAATACCAAGCATATGCTTTCCATCTATTGTAGCAACAACTACCAATAAATCAGCACTAGGAATGCTATCTTGTTGCATCATAATCCTGTATAACTTATCGGCAATTTCCCTACTTATTTCAACAAATTTTTCATCAATTTGTTCAATACTTTCAAATAATTCATTAGTTTCACTTAATTTACCGGTTTTAGTCGAATTATCATCACACATTTTCTTTAAATTCATCGAAATAAAATTATAAATCGCATCATCTGTTAAATCCAACAACTCCTCTGAAAAAATAGGCATAGAACTATTTTTATCAAGCACGTGCAAAACTGCCTTTTCAATTTGTATTTCCATTATTAAATCACTCTTTTCTTATGTATCATTTTTCCTTAAAATTATATATTTTTAAATAAAATTTGACAAGAGTAAAAAATAAGAGACTACAACGTAGCCTCTTATCTATTTACGCTAATCTTTGAGTATTAGGATTAGTCGTTACTTTTTTAGTTTTTCTAAGCGGAACCCTATTCTCGTTATAAACAAGCTCCGGTTTAGCACCTTCTAAAATACATTCTTTTGAAATAATAACTTTTTCTACGTTATTCATAGAAGGTATTTCATACATAATATCAAGCATTACTTCTTCAATAATAGCTCTTAAGCCTCTCGCACCGGTTTTTCTTTCAATAGCACGTTTAGCAATAGCTTCTAAACTTCCTTCTTTAAATTCAAGCAATACATCATCATATTCAAATAACTTTTCATATTGCTTAACAAGAGCATTTTTCGGTTTAGTAAGGATTTCAACCAAAGCACTTTCATCTAACTGATGAAGAGTAGCAATAACAGGAAGTCTTCCAACAAATTCAGGTATTAATCCAAATTTTAATAAATCTTGAGGTTGCAATTGCTCTAACAGTTCACTAATTCCAAGTTCTTTCTTACTCTCACTGGACGTTCCGAAACCGATAGATTTTTTACCTATTCTATTCATTATAATTTGTTCTAATCCATCAAACGCACCACCGCAAATAAACAATATATTCGTAGTATTAATTTGTAAAAACTCTTGATGAGGATGCTTTCTTCCACCTTGTGGCGGAACAGACGCAACAGTACCCTCAAGAATTTTTAGTAAAGCCTGTTGAACTCCCTCACCGCTTACGTCTCTAGTAATCGAAACATTTTCGCTCTTTTTAGTTATCTTATCTATCTCATCAATATATATAATTCCACGTTCAGCACGCTCAATATCATAATCAGCAGCTTGAATTAATCTAAGTAAGATATTTTCAACATCTTCTCCGACATATCCGGCTTCTGTAAGCGTAGTAGCATCAGCAACAGCAAAAGGAACATTCAATATTCTAGCTAAAGTTTGAGCCAAAAAAGTTTTTCCGGAACCTGTCGGTCCAAGCAATAAAATATTACTCTTTTGAAGTTCAACATCTCCGTTATCTTGCTCATTTACCCGTTTATAATGATTATAAACCGCAACAGACAACGCTTTCTTAGCCTTTTCTTGCCCTATAACATATTGACTTAAAATGCTATATATATCCTGAGGCTTAGGTACTTCTCCTAATTCAGGTAAATTCTCTAATTCCTCAGTTTCTTCTCCGATTATATCGCTACACAACGTAATACATTCATCACATATATAAACTCCGGGGCCTGCAACCAACCTTTTTACTTGCTCTTGCGCTTTACCGCAAAAAGAACATTTAATAGGTCTTCTATCTTCAAATTTAGCCATATTATAACATCTCCTCCGCAGTCTACAAAATAGAATCTATCAAGCCATAATTCTTAGCTTCCTCAGCCGACATAAAGAAATCTCTTTCACAGTCAACTTGGATTTTTTCAAGCGGTTGGCCGGTTCTCTCACTTAAAATATTATTAATCTTATCTTTTATTTTAAGAATTTGTTCAGCTTGGATTTTAATATCAGTAGCCTGACCCTTAGCACCACCTAAAGGTTGATGTATCATTATTTCGCTATTAGGCAATGCAAACCTTTTTCCTTTTTTACCCGCAGCAAGCAAAAACGCTCCCATACTAGCAGCCATTCCAACACAAATAGTAGAAACATCAGGTTTAATATGGTTCATAGTGTCAAAAATAGCAAATCCGTCAGTAACAGAGCCACCAGGGCTGTTAATATATATATTTATATCCTTATCAGGATCCTCAGCAGCTAAAAATAAAAGTTGCGCAACAACAAGAGACGCTGTCGCTTGATTTATCTCATCACCTATAAAAATAATTCTTTCCTTTAATAACCTTGAAAAAATATCATATGATCTTTCTCCACGGCTCGTTTGTTCAATAACATAAGGTACTAAATTACTCATACACTTTCCTCCTTTGTAGTCAAAAGTTACTATTCAGCCTTAGGTTTTCTACCTCTTTTCTTAGGAGCTTCTTCTGTTGTAGCAGTTTCAGCGTTTTCTTCCTTTGGAGCTGTTTTCTTAGTCGTAGCTTTCTTTGTAGTTTTTTTAGGCTTTTCTTCAGAATGTTCATGGCATTCGCAAACTTCCTCAGTAATTTTAGCATTAGAAACTATAAATTCAGCTATCTTTTGAACCTTAATTTCTTCTTCAAAATACTTAATATCGTCAGCTTTTAAGCTATTTCTAAACATTTCTTCTTTTTCACCATAGCTCTTAGCCATTTCGTTAATTTTAGCATCAACTTCATCTTTATTAACTTCAATTTTTTCAACTTCAGCCAATTTTTCCATTGTAAGTTGAACTCTTACTCTTTCCTCAGCTTGCTCTTTAAATTGAGCCTTAAATGTATTAATGTCCATATTTAACATTTTTAAGTACATCTCTAAGTTCATACCTTGCATTTGAAGTCTCCAGTTGTAGTCTTGTAACATATTATCAATTTCATGATCAACCATAACAGAAGGTACATCAATCTTAGCTTCCTTAGCAACAGCTTTTATAGCATCATCTTCAACTTGAAGTTTCATATGTTTTTCATTCTTTTCTACAATCTTATTCATTAAATCTTTACGTAATTCATCAATTGTATCAAATTCACTTACATCTTTAGCAAATTCGTCATCTAATTCAGGTAATTCCTTACACTTAATAGAATTTAGAGTAACTCTAAACATAGACATTTTGCCGGCTAAATCAGCGGAATGATATTCATCAGGGAATTTAACATCAATTTCTCTTGTTTCAGAAATCTTCATTCCAACTAATTGTTCTTCAAATCCGGGAATAAATTGTCCACTTCCGATAGTCAATTCAAAGTTTGTACCTTTTCCACCATCAAAAGCTACTCCGTCAACAAAACCTTCAAAGTCAATGTTAGAAATGTCTCCGTCTTTTAGTTCTCTATCTTCAACAGTAACAAGTCTAGCATTCTTCTCTCTCATAGAGTTAAGCTCAGCATCAACATCAGTATCAGACACATTATGTACTTTTTTAACTACTTCTATACCTTTATATTTTCCAAGCTCTACTTCAGGTTTTACAATAACTTCAGCTGTAAAAATCATATCTTTACCATCTTCGATTTGGATAATATCTACTTGAGGTCTATCTACAGGGTATAACTTGTTTTCATCAATTGCAGTCTCATATGCAGTTTGAGCAACAATGTTGAACGCATCTTCATACATAACTTCTTTTCCGTATGTTCTTTCAATAACATTTCTAGGAGCTTTACCCTTTCTAAAACCAGGTATAGCAATCTTAGGCGCATTCTTCTTGAAAGCCTTATCAACAGCTTCAGTAAAATCCTTTGCAGATACAGTAATCTCAATCTTCACCTTATTTGCTTCTAATTTTTCTACTTTTGAACTCATTTAAAAAACTTCCTTTCACTTTTACAATTTTACGGTTTATTTTATCATATTAATTCATTTTGGTCAATATCTAAATTTCCAAGTATAATGAATGCAAAATACTTTTACTAACTATAAATTACAAAGTAAATTTGATTTTATAGAATGATTTTAACACGGTATTGTGGAACTAATTTCCCTCTAAAGTAAAAAGTCTACGACTTTAGCCATAGACTTTCTATTTCCCAACTTAATTTGTCTAAATCATTTACATCATACTTGCTACTTCACTCATAACTTTACTTGCTTTTTTTATAGCTTGACGACTAGGCTTCCAAACTTTCTTTTTCATCCAGCTGGAATTAGTCACACCTGTTAATCCTAAAGCTGCTCCAACAACACTACCAACTAACAAGCCTCGTGCAAAATTATTCATAACACTCACCTCTATGAATTATTTTTTTCAAATAGTCAAAAATAATACATAGGGATTTTAGGAAGATAAACTTCCAAATAATTCATCAAACTTAGCCTCTAAGCGTTTTTGAATATCCTCATCATCTAAATTACTTTCAATTTCCGGTTCTTCTCCTCTTCCATCATTTGGAATATGAGAATTATCAGCAGGACCAGTTTTTAATCCATAAGGATAAACAATCCTAAATTCTCCTCTGTGATTTAACGTAGGATCATTATGATTAAGCTTAAACTTATCAATTTCATTAGCCTTTGGATGCATACTAATATCATATTTTTTCGCTTTAATCGGTCTCATACCTTTAACCATAACAATACTAGTATCGAGCGGAAGACGTTTTAATTCATCAATAGTCATCAAAGAACGTCCCATAGACTGATCGGATATACTTTGCGAATCAAGACCGTTAGCAAGTAATGTACCGCCTAATTTTCCACTTCTTGAAACTTGTTCTTTATTAATGGTAGTTTCCCCCAAAGTTTTTGAAATATACTCACAAGTAGCAGTCGCTTGGCTTCCTAAAAACAAATGAGTATCACAGTTAGCCATAATATTTTCATAAATATCTTTATATAAATCTTTTAATTGGTCAATACTTTGTAAAACAATACTAATATTAATATTCCTACTTCTACTCGTACTAAGTTTTTGGTTAAAATCAGGAATTTGTCCAACATTGGCAAATTCATCCATAAGGAAAAACACAGGAATATCCAATGTACATTTTCCATCCGGTCTTATCGCTGAATTTTCATCAGCCTTATAATAAAGTCTTTGTAAAACTTGTCCAAAGAAAATTGTCGAAATAAAGTTAAACGCACTATGGCTATCCGGCGTAATAACAAAAGTAGCCATTTTTTTAGAGCCCATAGCATCTATATCTATCGAACTCGTTCCGGTAATCGAGGAAATCTGAGGAGTATCGAACACATTAAGACGAGTCGCAAGACCAACCAAAACTCCGGCCCTCGTTTTATCTACTGCTAATCTAAAAGTTTCATAACTCTTTCTAGCCATATGTTCAAATGGAAGACGCATAAACACGTCATCCATCCAGTCAAAATTTTCTCCGGCTCTTACCATAGCGAGACAACTTGCAAAAGACTGTTCTTCTTTAGGACATTCACTAAGCAAATAATAAATGCAAGAGTTAAGTAAAGCTCGTTCAGCTTGAGGCCAAAACGGGTCTTCATTAGTCGAACCTTTACTGGTACCTTTAATTAACGCATCACTTATAATATCAACATCAAGCGTACCGCCAATATGCCAAAGTGGATTATACGAATCGCTACATTCAGGATTAACAAGATTAATGCATCTTACTTCATATCCGTTTTCTTGTAAAAATCCAGCAGCAGTATCAAAGTTTTCACCTTTAGGGTCAGTTACAACATATGAACCTAACATTTGCATCATATTCGGCATAATATAACCTCTTGATTTCCTAGAACCCGCACCACCAATGATTAAAACATTTTTATTAATAAACCTGTTATCAGTAGTTAAATAGTTATCTTTAGCCAAAATTATACCTGTATTTTTATTTAATATTTCATATTGTTCTCCATCAGCCCAACCACTTGATCCATGTTCAACGCCTTCGTATTCTTTTTTAAGCCAATAATTTTTTACCTCATACATTACGCAAAGTGCCAAAACTATAACCGCACTCCAAAAAAAACCACCTAAAAAGGCGCTTCTTGCGACATTTGATGAAAATAGCTCACCAATAAAAGTAACTGGATTAAGATTTACAAAAATTTTCGTTACGAAAAAATTTATAACTTCAAATCCTTTAACTCCATTACTAGCTATCTGGGACATCGTAGCCGCATAAGAACCGCCTAAAAAAATTCCAACTATTAAAGTAAGTATTCCATAAAAACTAAATCTTTTTTTCCTGTTTCTCAAAAGATTTTTCATCATATGTTTTCTCTCCTCTTTAGTAACTATCTATCCATTCCGTCTATCTCTCTCATTTTTCTTCTTTCAGGATCGTTATATTTTGCATACCTTTCTTGGGCAATCGCATTATCGTCCGTTATATCTTTATCATTTACATTATCCGCTCTGTCAACATATTTAGCCATATCTTCAACAGTAACTTCTCTCTCCATTTCTTTCTCCGGTCTCTCAACAATCTTATTTTGAATTAAAATTTCTTCAATTTCATCGCGATTTTGCACTGCTTCTATTTGCAATGCTATATCCGGACTAAGTTCCTTATCTAGCGTTATTTTATCTTGAACCGGTCCGTCATTATAAAAAATAACTGTTCCTTCATTTACAGGCATTATAACCGTTTTTGAATCATCCATAGTTAAATATACGCCGGTAGCCCTTAAATTTTCATATACTTCATTAAAATTTTGAGCTTCCATAATCATTCTTTCCATTTCCTCGTTACCGAGAGTAGTTTTTAGATTACCCGAACTCTCAAACTCCGGCTCGCCCTTGCCGTTAACTCCCATTACATAAGCTCCGAAATTTAGTCTAGTCTCTCCATTCATAAAGTAGCCTCCTTTTATAGCATTACATTCGCTAACTCCTTAATTCTATCGTCTTGAGGTAATTTTACAGTAACACTCATTTCTAAAACAACATATTTCCTATAAGGAATTAACTTATAACTTCCCCTTAAATTGCCAAACATGTCAGGAGCAGAAATTTGAGGAATAATCTGTTCACCACTTTCCGTATCCAACAATATCATTTGCCTTTTAGGATTGTAAGTAAAAAATATATTTCTCGCCTCAACTTCCGACTCTCCATAATTCATATATTCAAGTTGTATAGTTTCATCAGCAGATACAAATTTATTGTCAACAATTTGACCATATCCTATAACACACCTATTTTTAGCTAACGACGCAATTAAAACATTGGTATTATCTCCTGATGCATCATAAGGAATAGAAAAAGTTTTTTGAATTCTACCGTCTACTGCATTTTCAATATATTCAATTTTTTCTAAAGTACATAAAGGTAAGTTCTTCCATTGCTCCTTTTTAGTAAATTTAATCGCAAAAGCAACAACATTAACTCCAACAGGTTGAACAACATTAAATTCTATTCCTTCCAAAAAGTTCATTTGGTTTCCTCCTTGGTAACATAATCTATTTATATTTTAACACAGTAAATATCAAAAATCAAGGTGCTGTAAAAAACTCATAAAATTCATAACGTATTGTACTGTACCTCGCTTACCAAAAATATTTTTTGTGGGAAGTGTAGAGTTAGTTTACAGCCCATTTATGTCATTTTGTTATGAGCTATACAACATAAAACTACCTATTTCTCATTTCTTCAGCATGTTTAATCGCCACATCAGACATATTTCCACCGCTTATAATTCTGGCAATTTCTCTTATAGTCTCGTTCTCATTAAGCTTTCTAACAGAAGTCTCCATTTTATCATTAACAAGATTTTTGCTAATAAAGAAATTACTCTCGCCTTTAGCCGCAATACTAGGCAAATGAGTTACACAAATAACCTGTTTATTTTTCGCAATTTCAAGCATTTTTTCGCCAACAGCATTTCCGGCTTCTCCACTAATTCCCGTATCTATTTCATCAAAAATCATTACCGGTATTATATCGGCATCTGCTAAAACATTCTTTAGCGAAAGCATAATTCTCGAAATTTCTCCGCCCGAAGCAGTTTTAGAAAGCTCTTTAACTTTCTCTCCCGGATTAGACGAAAACAATATCTCCACATCGTCCATTCCATTTTTTAAGAAATTACTCTCCAAAAATTCTACTCTTATCTCAAAACGCGCCTTAGGCATTTCAAGTTGAGAAAGAATATCAGCTAATCGTTTTTCTAACTCTTTAGAAACTTCCTTTCTAATTTTAGAAATATTAAGCGCTAAATCAGTCATATTTTTTTCAGTATTTACAAGTTCATTATTCAAATTATTTAAAATTCTCTCAGAATTACATAATTCTTCATATTCTTTTTCTATTTTTTCATGTGTCTCTAAAATCTCTTTTACGCTACTTCCATATTTTTTCTTTAGTCTAGATATTAAATCTATCCTTTCTTCGATATTATTAAGCTCATCTTCATCAATATAAACCTTATCTCGCTCAGAACTTATATTATACCCCACTTCTTCAATTTGGTAGTAAGCTTCATTTAATGTTTCCTCTATGTTTTTATATTCGCATTTAATATCTGAAATTTCTCCGATACGTTTTATAGCGTGTTGTAAAATTGACAACACCCCGTTTTCATCATTAATAGAAGAATTACAAAACTCCAATGAATCCATAACCTTCTTAGCATTAGCAAGTATTTTTCTTCTTTCAAAGAGCTCCTCATCTTCATTATCTTTTAATTGAGCAGAAGAAATCTCGTCAATTTGGAACTTTAGAAATTCCATAGTTCTAGCTCTTTGTTCCGGATTTCCGCCCATTTTCTCTATTTTATCTAAAATTTCTTTACGTAAATAATATAATTTTTCATATTCACCTTTATATTTTCTTAACTTATCATTCGCAAAATTATCCAACACTTCAATATGTTTTTTAGCATTAAGTAAAGACTGATTATCATGCTGGCCATGAACATCAACCAGTAAACTTCCAACCTCTCTAAGTTCATTTACAGTAACCATTTTCCCGTTAATTTTAGCCATACTTCTACCACTTTGTAAAATTTCTCTGTAAATTATTATTTCTTCATCTTCATATCCTAAAATGCTAAATTGCTCTCTTAGTTTTGGATTATCTATAAAAAACAAAGCTTCAACATAGGCTTTAGCCTCTCCGGTTCGTATATTTTCGCGACTTACCTTTCCGCCTAAAATCATAGAAATCGCACCAATAATAAGAGTTTTCCCGGCCCCCGTTTCTCCGGTCATAACATTAAAACCTTTCTCGAAATCTATTTCCAAATCGCTTATTATTCCTAAATTAGATATATGAATATGTGATAACATAAACTCCTCCTACAAATGAAACTTTTCACGCACAATGTCAAAAAAACATTCATCATTTAACTTTACAATTCTAGAAACATAATCTGATTTCTTAATCTTAACCTTTTTTCCCTCATAAGCAACTTGACCGTCAGCAGTAACCAAAAAATCATTATTATCGCCCAAAATTTCTATCAAAGTATCCGCGTCAGCTATAATCGGTCTTTGATGCAAAGAATGAGCACAAATCGGTGTAACAACTACCACATCAAGCTTAGGATCGACGATAGGTCCACCAGCAGACAGAGAATACGCAGTCGAACCTGTTGGTGTCGCAATAATAAGTCCGTCAGACTTATAATTATCTACATGTTTGCCATCAAAATACAAGTCCAAATTAAGAGTTCTCGCTGAATTAACCCTACTAATTACTATATCATTTAAAGCAATCATTCTCTCCTCATTTACAGTAGCCTCAACCAATGCTCTCTCTTCAATTTTATACTCCTTTTTAGTTAATTTTTCAATAACCATTTTTACATCATCAATTCCAGCCTCAGTTAAAAATCCTAAATGGCCTAAATTAATCCCAAAAATCGGAGTACCTAAAAAAGTTCTGTTAGCCGCTAAAAAAGTTCCATCCCCCCCTAACGAAATAATAAAATCATATTCTTTTTTAGGACAAGCAACTTCCGCATTAGCACAAATCTCATTCGCAATTTTAATTATCTCTTTTGTAACATTAAAAGACGAAGCTTTTTCTAAATTAACAAAAATACCAAATTTCATAAAATAAATTCCTTTCAAAAAAAGGGGCTGTAAAAAAACTCATAAAATTCATAACGTATTGTACTGTACCT
>CAYYWT010000015.1:0-20499 GCA_964475435.1 uncultured Eubacteriales bacterium | reverse complement strand
TATTTAGAGAAGTGGTTAGAATTGCTAAGTTTCATCAACCAGAATTATTAATATTGGAAAATGTAAAGAATTTAGAAAAACATGATAATGGAAATACTTTTAGAGTTATAAGAGAAAATATTGAAAATATAGGATATAACATGTATTGGAAGGTCCTAAATGCTTCAAATTATGGTGTTCCACAAGCAAGAGAGAGAATTTATATGGTATGTATAAGAAAAGATTTAGATAATCATAATTACATATTCCCAAAATCTACGAATCAAGAAGTTTGTGTTAATGATATATTGCTAACTAATGGAGAAGAAAGAAAATATATTATAAATAAACAATATAAAATGAATGAAGATAATAATCAGATAAAAATGTTTAAGGTATATAATAAACCAGTAAGAGTTGGAACTGTTAATAAAGGAGGACAAGGAGACAGAATATACGATCCATTTGGACAAGCAATTACTTTGTCAGCAGAAGGTGGAGGAACAGGAGCCAAAACTGGTTTATACTATATAAACAATGAGGTTAGAAAGCTACATCCAAGAGAATGTGCAAGATTAATGGGATTTCCAGAATATTATCAAATAGACGAATCTGTTAATCAAGCTCAAAAGCAATTTGGAAATAGTGTAGTGGTTAATGTTTTACAATATATAGTTAAAAGCATAATTGATGAAGGGAGTGTAAATAATGGATAGTTCAGGCGGTTCAAAAATAGCAAAGGATGGTTTTAATAATGAAAAAGATATAGCTAACAAATTTATCAATTGGGAAAATGACGATGAGGCTAAATCTTGGCTTAAAACGATGGGATATGATTTAAAAGAAATTGAATATGTATATGCAGAAGTAATACATGGATATAAAACAGATGTACAAGTTCAAGTAACTATAAAATTGAAAAAAATAATTGAAGCTCAAAATCTCCAAATTAAGTTAGTAAGTAATGATAAGGGATTTAATCAAATAGATAAAAGATGGATTAGAAATTATAAGGAAATGTGGGATATCCCAGAAAATATTGTAAAACTATTACAATATTTCACAGGAGAAATTCTACCATATAGGAAAGATACTAAAGATTCAAGAAGAATGTTTATGAATGAATTTACAGAAGATGAACAAAATCAATTAGTAAAATTTTTTGAAGATAATAAAGCACTCATAATACTAGACATTGTAAAAGGTAGAGGGATTTTAGCAGCAGAATGGATACTAGTTGCTAAGAAAACAGCAACTGAATCAATATGGACATTAAAGCCTATAAACGTAGCTATAAATCATTATAGTGAAGGAAATGTGGAAATAACTAATAGAGGTAGCATGAAAATAGGAAGAATTACAATGCAAAGAAAAGGTGGAGATGCTGGAAGAGATACTGCAAAAATGTTACAATTCAAGGTAGATCCAACTGAATTATTTAATGTAAATTAATATTTTATTACAAAAGACAAAAGTAGAATTAAAAAGGTTCTACTTTTGTTGCATTTTGGAAGGGAGTAAAGATGAAAGATATGCAGAAAAAATATTTCATTAAAGATGTTGCAATAGATAGTATTGACAAAGATGTTTTTAATCATAAAGATATTGCTGAAAATATAGTTAATGTAATAGAAACAGAAGAAACTCCATTTAATTTAGCAATAATAGGAAAATGGGGAATTGGAAAATCAAGTGTAATTGAAATTGTTAAAGGAAAATTAAAAGATCCTAAAAAATATAAATTTCATGAAATAAATGCTTGGAAATACGAAAAAGAAGCATTAAGAAGAGCATTAACTAAGCAATTATTTATTTCGTTAGATAGAAATGAACAGACCAAGGCAGTAGAGGATTTAAAACAAAAATCTTCTACAACAATGAAAGAAAAAGAAGAACAGAATAGCTTATTAAATCAACTAAAAGATATGTTTATAGAAACAATAAGAATTCTGACAAAAGCATTTATTATATTAGCATTTATAGTACTTGTTTTATCAATATTAATAGGGATTTATTCATTTTTTAAACAAGAAGGTTATGTTTCAACTTGGACATATGTAATGAATAAACTATTAAGTGTTACAACAGTAGTTTCAGTACTTATAGCAATATTCGAGAAATATATTGAAATAAACTTTAAGACTGGCAATAAGATAACTACAATAAACAATCCAATAAGAGATGTTGATCAATATGAAGATTTATTAAAAGAACATTTAAAGAAAATTAAATATAAAGAGATTGTTGTTATAGATGATTTGGATAGATTAAGTCCAGAAAAAATTGTAGAAGCATTAGATGCAATAAAAGCATTTACAGAACTAAAAAATATAATTTTTATTGTACCCTTTGATGATGATATTCTTAGAAAAGCATTAGTAGATAATAAAATTAAATTAAATGAAAGTTATGTAGTAGAAGGAGAACTTTTCTTAGATAAACTATTTCAATTTAAAATATATATGCCACCATTGCCAGAATATGATTTAAAACAATATTCAGAGGTTATAATAGCAGAAGAGGCTCCAGGAATCCTAGAAATATGCAAAAACAATTATAAAGATATTATGAATATTTTAATTTATCCAGATGTGAAAACTCCTAGACAAGTAAAAAAGATAATTAATACATTTATGAATAATATTTTAATATTAGAAAATAGAAAAGATAAAGTAATAGATAAAATGCAAGTGGAGTCTTATGAATGTAAAATGATGGTTGCAAAAATATCAGTATTACAATCGGATTTTAATGATTTTTATAAACTACTAATAGAAGATTTTAATTTGATCGAGGATTTCCTTCAAATATATAACGAAGTAGATAAAACACAGAATATAAAAGAAAATTTAAAATCATTTTTTGATGCTACAGGTAATTTAAATAAAAAATGGCTTTCATTAGCTAATTTTTTAAGTTATACATCAAATATAAAAGTGGATAATATTGAAACATATATATATTTAACTCAAAGCAAAATAGGAAAAAGGATAGGAGATAAAAAATATACAGAAATAAAAACAGCATTGAAAAGTGGTAATAAAAAATACTTAAAAGAAGCTCTAGCTAACGATGAAGAATATGATAAAGTCAAAATAGTTATTGAAGATGAATTGGGTAATGTAAATAATTCAGCCAAAGAAATAGAAACAGTATTTTCACTATTAAGTGATATGAATAATGACTTTATTAATAAAATAAAAAAAGATTTAATAAATAACATCGATAAGCTATGGGAAAATAAAAAAATTGTAGATTTTTCAGCTTACGATTTAAGCAATTTTCATATAATCTATGATAAAGGTAATGAAATTCTTGATAAAATTGTAAAAGAAAAAATGCAAGAAAATAGTGAAGTATTTGAAAAAGTAGTATACATGTTAAATACTGATTACAAATGGGATGATGTAATAAGAAAACAGGTTAAAGAAAAAATAGATAAAATTATTAATAATAATTTTGAAGATATAAATATAGAGGATATAATAGAAGAATTAGAAGATGTAGAAAAATTTAGTTTCAAATTCTATATAACTAGTGAAAATTATTGTAAACTGACAAAAGATGTATATGATAATGGGCTAGAAAATTATAGTATAGTTAATATTATCGAGAACAAGTCTTTTGAATTAATAGATTCTGGCAATATATCATTAGTAATTAATTCCATGAAAAATTGGATAAATAATGAGACACTTATAAAAAGTTTGATTAAAGTATTAGAGTATGTAAACAATAAAAATATATTAGTTGATACAAATGATGGAGATACCCTACTTCTTAATATAGATGATAACGTAATAGAGAAACAAAAAGATAGTATTATTAAAATATTTGAATTACTGAATTATGATATTAATGATGAAAATAAAGAAGAATATGATAAGCTATTAAAGTTACTAGAAAATATTACATATATTCCAAATATTGTCAAAGAATTAAAAGAAAAAAATAAATTACAGTTGTTACCTGCACTTACAAAACAAATTTCTGAAGAAATATTAGATGATGAAACAATAAACAATTATGGATATGAAATTATTGATTCATATAATGAGGAACAATTAAAAGAGTTAAATAAAGAAATTTCATCATCAATAGTGTATAGTACAAGTATTTCAGATAGTAAAGTAAAAAATGCTATTAACATTTATTTAAGAATCATTGAAAAAGAAGGAATACCTAATTTTATAGAAAAAGTTTTAAATAAAGCTGTCTCTGATTTTAATAACTATTATTCTGCTGGCAAGACATATTGGAACTCTATGATCATAGAACTTGTAGGAAAAGGATACGGAATATTATCAAATTCTGATAAAACAACATATTTAACTAGAATAAAAAATTTAATTGCAAATTCAACTTATTGTAATTTAGGAATATCAGCGACTAAAATTGTATGGGAAAATCTAAATATTGATGAAAAATCTAATATTGTTAACAATATAAATGACAATATTAAAAATATAAAGGATAGTTATGATGTATTAGAAATTATATCTGCAGATGATGAAGTAGAAGAAGAAAAAATTGAGAATTTAGCGGATAAAATTTTAGATATACTAGATGAAAACAATTATAATGAATTACAAGGTACTATATTGAATTTGGAAAGTTATTTAAATTTAGAAAAATATATAGAAAAGATTACTGAATTCAATGATAAGTTTCTAAATGGTATTGACTTGATTAAAAAAATGAATTTTTCAAGAAAAATTTTAGTAAAAGTAATAGCTAAGAATATTTATGATGTGGAAAAATTAAGATTAGCCATTACTAATTTAGATATAAAAAAAGAAGAAATTCAAGAAATAGCATTAAGTGAATTTGAAAATTTAGAGATTTTTAATTTATTAAAAATCATGGTTGAATTTGGAGGAGATTATGATTGGATATGGCAAAATATTATTTCTTTAACACATAACCAATTTTATGAAATAGAGTTTTATGAATGGTTGAATATATTACCTAATAAATATAAAATAAATAGAAATTATAAAGAACAATATGGCAAAAAGTTAATTGATATTGTTAATTCCTCAGCAAGTGAAGAGATAAATAATAAAATATTTAAATTTATTAAGAATAATAAAATGAGTAGATTATTTAATAATGAAGAGTTAAATGAGGAAGATAGAAAAAAATATAAAAACTATTGATTTTATATTTAGTTTATGTTAAATTATAACCATAGAATCAAACATAAAATACAATTATAAATTTAGAGCTCATATTTTTCGCACACGGAAGTGCTAAACGAGCCAAAATAGAGACTGCAATGAATGTAGTCTCTATTTTAATGCCTGAGGTTAAAGATTATATTAATTAGGAGAAGATTAAATTTTAGATTGAACGATAAGAATTGACATAATTAGATTTGTGTGCTATTATGAATGAGTAGTTTTTTATCTAAAATTCTTAATTTTTTACTTAGGAGGACGTTTTATTATGAAACAAACGCTTTTTTTTGCCCTAGCAAAGAATGAAGGTTGTTTTTTGACTCGAGAAGATAATTATTTTTATCTTTGGATACAGCAGGAGGATTTTGTATGAGCTATTATGAGGATTATACCACTTTTAAAAATCGAATTTATTCGTTTGAGAAGCCTGAATTTTGTTTTGGAATGGAAAGTCTTGTCCCGAGTGAATCTGTTAAAGGAAAAGTGAATACTGACGGTACTTTTTGTCGTTTTATCGGAGATACTGTAGTATTTAACTTACAAGATTCGCAGAAAGAATTGATTAAATCCCAATATATTGATCCTTTGTACGGAATAGCCGGAGATTGTTTTGCATGGAAGTTTTCTAAGCAAACCATTCATATGACTCTGCATGATTTGAATGCAATGAATTATAACAGTTACGAAATAATGGAAAAAATGTTTGAAACAGAGATTGTTTTGGCAGAAAAACTTAAAGGAAATAAATATAATGTTGAAAATATTGATATGGAAACAACATGTGTGTTTAATATGGTAAATACAAGTTTGGTTCTTGGTTTAATTCCTAAGTCTAAAACTGATTATGACAAACTTATGCAGTTATACATGCTTGTTGATAGCATTAAGCCGTTACCATATCAATTTACTCCACATATTACGTTAGCGTATTATAGGAGAGATGAAGTGAATAGAGAAAAGTTAGATGGAATTGAAAAAATGATTAATTATTTAAATAAATTTCACTTTGATATTTCTCTTTCAACACAGCATTTGTACTATCAGAAATTTACTGATATGAATAGTTTTTTTGATATTATGCCCTTTGTAAAGTGAAAAGTGAAAGAGGTGGCTTTATGTCACCTCTTTTATTGTATATAAAATAAAGAGTTTGTTCAAACTAATCTTGTTTGGTATAATTTTTTTCCTTGAAATATTTTACTATACGATATAAAATACTAGTGTTATATTTATTCAAATGAGGAGGGATTTTTTATGAAATTTGTGTTAAACGAAACATCGTATTTTGGTGCAAATTCCAGAGAGAATTTAAGTAATGAAATAAAAAACAGGGGGTTTAAGAAGGTTCTCTTAGTAAGTGATAAGGTTTTGGTAGATGCTGGGGTTACAGCTAAAGTTGAAGACACATTAAAAAATGCGGGAATTGATTATTCACTATTTTGTGATATCAAGCCGAATCCTACTATAAAAAATGTAACTGATGGAGTTATGGCTTGTAAAAATGCTAATGCGGACGTTATAGTTGCTGTTGGAGGCGGTTCAAGTATTGATACGGCTAAGGGAATTTCTATTGTTATGACTAATCCGGATAGAGCTGATGTTCGTTCATTAAACGGTGCATCTAATACTAAAAATAGAGGTTTACCTTTAATTGCTTTACCTACTACTGCAGGAACTGCTGCTGAGGTAACCATTAATTATGTTATTACGGACGAAGAACGTCAAGTTAAAATGGTATGTGTAGATGCGAACAGTATTCCGATTTTAGCCATTGTAGATTCTGAATTAATGGAGTCTATGCCTAAATCTTTAGCGGCTGCAACCGGAATGGATGCTTTGACTCATGCTGTTGAAGGATATATTACTTTAGGTCATAATGAAATGTCTGATATGTTTCATATGAAAGCTATTCAAATGATTTTTGAAAATTTAACTAAAGCGGTTGTTGATAAAGATAAAGAAGCGATCAATAATATGGGACTTGCTCAATATATTGCCGGTATGGGATTTTCTAATGTTGGACTTGGAATAGTTCATTCTATGGCTCATCAATTAGGGGCTGTTTATGATACACCTCACGGAATTGCTAATGCATTGTTACTTCCGGTAGTTATGGAATTTAACGGAGAAGTTTGCTATGAACGTTTTAGAGAAATTTTAATTGCCTTAGGAGTTAATGCAAAAGACTATTCTAAAGAAGAAGTTATTTCTAAATTTGTAGATATGATTAAAGAATTATCTAAATCTGTTGGAATTGATATGACTATTTCAGCTTACGGAGTAAAAGAAGATGATTTAGGAATGTTAGCAGATAAGGCGTTGGAGGATCCGTGTAAGCCAGGTAATCCAAGAGAGGTTACTAAAGATGATTTCATTAATTTATATAGGAAAGCTATGTAGTAGTTACTATTCAGTCTACTTGTTTTAAAAAGATAATATCATTAGTTTAAAGAGCGAGTTCCACAGGTGAAAAATTCAAAATAAGAATTTAATCGAATTTTTCACCGAGGACGTGTTTGAGCGGGAAAACTAATGATATTATCTTTTGATAAGTAATTAAGTCTGACCTGTAACATGTAGTAAAGAATTGGCAAAAGCTGTTATTGACAAGTTTTTACTTGTTTGCTAAACTAAAAAAGTTAGGAAAGGTATAATCATCGGAGGACTCGATGCCGTAGCATCGTTTCATTTTTTGAAACATGAGTCGATAAGATGTCGAGTGAGCTCGGTTATTTTTAATTAAATAATCGGGCTTTTTTATGTGAAAGGGGAATGAATATGAACAAAATTATTACAATTAGTAGAGAATTTGGCAGTGGAGGAAGGGAAATAGGTAAACGTTTGGCAGATAAGCTAGGGTATTCTTATTATGATTCTGAAATAATTACATTACTAGCTAAAGAGACCGGTATGTCTGAAGAGTATATAGAGAATATTTCAGAAAAGGGAGTATATCCGTATCCGTTTCAATTTGCGAAATCGTTTGCTGTGTATTCTTCTACTCAAAGTCAGCAAACAGAAATTTTAGTAAAACAAGCAAGTATTATTAAAGAAATTGCTCAAAAGGGAAATGCGATTATAGTTGGAAGAGGAGCTAATTTTATTTTAAGAGAATATAATCCGATGAATATTTTTGTTTATGCAGATATTGATTCTAAAATAAGACGTTGTAGAGAAAAAGCGAAAGAAGATGAAAATTTAACGGATAAAGAATTGGAGCAAAAAATTAAAGCAATTGATAAAAGCAGAAAATCTTTTAATAACTTGATTTCTAATATGGAGTGGGATGATAAGAGAAATTATAGTTTGTGTATAAACACGTCAAATGTTGAGATTAAGAAAATAATAAATTCGCTTGCGGATTATGCGAAAGAATGGTTTGGAGGAAAAAATAATGGAAATTAATTTGTCAGAACATTTTACATATAAAAAATTGATTAAATTTACGTTGCCTACGATAATAATGATGATTTTTACTTCTATTTACGGTGTAGTAGACGGTTTATTTGTTTCTAATATAGTTGGTAGTAATGCGTTTGCGGCTATTAATTTGATAATGCCTGCGATTATGATTTTGGGAACAGTAGGCTTTATGGTAGGAACAGGTGGTAGTGCGATTATATCAAAAACTCTTGGAGAAGGGGATAGAAATCGGGCAAATAGATATTTTTCAATGCTGGTTTATTTAGAAATAATATTGGGCGTAATTCTTACTGTGGTTGGTTTGTTTTTTTTAGAACCGATTGCAAGGTTACTTGGAGCAGATGCGACGATGATGCCTGATTGTTTGATTTATGGGAGAATTCTTTTGTTTGGATTAGTTGCTTATACATTGCAAAATAGCTTTCAGTCATTTATGGTTACCGCTGAAAAACCTAATTTTGGACTTGGAATATCAATAATTGCCGGACTTACAAATATGATTTTAGACTTTGTATTCATATATTTATTTAAATGGGGAGTTGCCGGAGCAGCTTGGGCTACAGTTGCAAGTCAGGTTGTTGGCGCTTGTATTCCGATGGTGTTTTTTGTTAGAAAAAATAATACTATGTTAAGACTTGGAAAGACTAATTTCGAGTTGTCTCCGATAGTAAAAACTTGTATTAATGGTTCGTCTGAGATGGTTACTAATCTTTCGTTATCTTTAGTTAGTATTTTGTTTAATAAGCAACTTATGGACTTGGTTGGAGCTAATGGCGTGTCCGCTTATGGGGTAATAATGTATGTTGGATTTTTATTTGTTGGTACTTATGTAGGATATTCTATCGGAAGTGCGCCGGTAATTAGTTATCATTATGGTGCTAAAAATAAAGAAGAATTGAAAGGATTACTTAATAAAAGTGTGAAATTGCTCGGAATTACGGCAATTGTTATGACTGCTCTTGCTGAAATTTTTGCAAAACCACTTGCAAGTATATTTGTAGGGTATGATAAGGAATTGCTGGAATTGACTGTTAATGCTCTAAGATTATATTCATTATCTTATATCATAAGTTGGTTTAACATATTTGCTTCTTCTTTCTTTACGGCATTAAATGACGGTTTTATATCTGCTCTTATATCTTTTTTAAGAACTTTAGTGTTCCAAGTTTTGGCAATTTTAATTTTACCAAGATTATGGGGAATAAATGGAATATGGCTTGCGACTGTTATTGCTGAAGCATGTGCGATTATTGTCAGCGTGATTTGCTTTATTGCTAATAGGAAAAAGTATGAATATGTATGACAAAATGTACTAAAATTTCCTGTTGAAAAATTCTTTGGTTTTAGAATATAATGGCGTTTTAAGTAAGTTATTGACTTTTATATTTTGAAATTGTAAAATATTCTCGTTGGACAAATGATAAATGAAAGAGAGGAGATTTTATGAAATTAAAGAAGTTAAGTTGCGGGATTTTAAGTGCTATGATGGTTTTATCTTGTAATTCTGCTTTCGCATCTGAAAATGATGTAATTGTAAACTTGGACGGAGAGGAATTGGCATTTGATGTTAACCCAATTATTGAAAATGGGCGTACTATGGTTCCGTTTAGAAAAATTTTTGAAGAACTTGGTTGTTCTGTATCTTATTTAAATGATGAAGATGGAATGCTTGTATCTGCTTGGCATGGTTCAGATTTAATAAGACTTAGAATTGGTGAGTATAGTATGACTGTAAATGGCGAAACTAAAGAATTAGAAGTTGCTCCGGAGATCATTGATAGCCGTACTTTAGTTCCTTTAAGAGCTGTTTCGGAAGCTCTTGAGTGTAATGTAAAGTGGAATGGAGATACTAGAACTGTTGATATCGCTTCAAAGCAAGGACAATATAAAATAAAAACTGAAAACATAGTTAAAGTTGTTAATAACGACAATGGTAAGATGCTTATGAGTATAGACTGTGCTTATCCGGTAATTGTTTCAGAAGAAGAAAATGCTTTTTATACATATATAAATAGCGAATACAAGAAAAATGCCGAAGACTATGTTGCGTCTATTGATGAGGCTTGGAATGATGATTTAAAGTCTATGTATGATGGGTTAGGCGAAAATTTTAGACCTTTGGTATTTAGCTTATCTTACGAAGTGACTCTTAATAGAAATAATATGTTATCTATTACTACTCATAATTATGAAGAGACTAATGGAGCTCATCCTAATACTTCTGAAGAATCTAGAACTTTCCAAATGGTAATGGAAAAAGAACTAAGTTTGACGGATATATTAGACTGTGAACAGGAAGATGCAGATAAAATTGTAAAAAATACTTTTGAAGATGTTCTAACCAATGAGCCATATGAAATGGATTTAGATGAGTTTAAAAAGAATTTGACTGAAGAAGTGCGTAATGTTAAATTTTATTTAACTGATGACTCTCTTGTTATGTATTTTAATCCTTATCAAGTTGGACCTTATGCTATTGGAACGCCTTCGGCTGAAATTAAGTATACAGGATCGGATGGAATTGTAAAAATTGATTTATCAGGTGCAAACCTAGAAAGTTTTGAATTCGAACTTGATGGAAATCCTACTACCGGTTATTCTTGGGGAATTATTGAATCAGATGCTGAGCTAGTAGATGTTAGCAGTGAGTATATTCCTGCTGAAAATGAAGAAGGATTTGTTGGCAAAGGCGGAATATATAAATTTGTTGTGACTGGCGTAAAGAAAGGAAGTTGTACTATAAAGTGTTCTTATATGCGTGGTTGGGAGACTGAAAATCCGTCAGTAAAGACGATTGCATATGATTTATATGTAAATGAAGATAAAACGATTACTTTTATAAATGAGAGAGAGCTTAATGAAGGTACGATAACTTTTACGAATAAAAATAATGATTAGACTAAATATTATTAAAACACCTGCGATGTATTTTTTACATTGTGGGTGTTTTTTCTATTGACAAAAGCTTAAAATTTTGCTATACTGAACAAAGTTCATAAAGAAATGAACACAGTTCACAAAAAAGAGGTGAGAATTTTGCCGAAAAAACTTGATAATGTGAGGGAAGCGATTTTAAAAGTTGCGTCTGATATGTTAATCAAAGAAAATATGGATACTATAAGTATGCGTAAAATTGCATTTAAAAGTAAAATCGGACTTGGAACAGTGTATAATTATTTCCCATCTAAGGAAGCTTTACTTAAGGAAATTATGGATATAAAAACTAATGAACAATTTGAAAGAATAAAGATTGCCATTGATAGTAATGACGTAGTAAAAGAACAACTTAGAGGTATTTATGAAATACTTAGAAAAGATTTTCACGATATTGATAATAAACAATTAAAAAATATCATATCTACTTTAAATGATTATCCTGTAAAAGTTAAGGAACATTTGGAAGAAAAAATAGTTGATTTCCACTCTGCGGTAGTAGGATATATGCAGGAAAAGATGCAACTTAGAAGTACAATTGTTGCTAGAATTTTTTTAGGAGCGGCTATGTGGTCGGCTTGTGATAAGGTAGAGTTTGAAGAAGTATGGAGTGAACTTTGTAAATTAATATAGAAAGCTGGGATGAAATGAAAAATATAATTCATGTAGAAAATCTACGAAAAATTTATGATACCGGTAAAATTCAAGTTGAGGCGTTAAAAGGAATTAATTTTGATGTCCAAGAAAATGAATTTGTTGCTATTATGGGTGCGAGCGGTTCGGGTAAGTCTACATTTATGAATATTTTGGGATGCCTTGATACTGTATCTTATGGTAAATATGAATTGGACGGAATAGATGTTTCTAAGATGAACTCTAGTGAACTTGCGACGATTAGAAATAAAAAAATAGGGTTCGTGTTTCAGTCGTTTAATTTATTACCTAAGATAGATATTTTAAAAAATGTTGAATTACCTATGATGTATGCAGGTGTTAGTAGAAGTGAGAGGAAAAGACGTGCTGAAATTGCTTTAGAGCGTGTTGGTTTAGGAGAAAGGCTAGATCATAAACCGAATGAAATTTCGGGTGGTCAAAGACAAAGGGTTGCCATTGCCAGGTCTTTGGTTAATGAACCGAAAATGATTTTGGCGGATGAGCCTACCGGAAACTTAGATAGTAAGGTTGGAGATGAAATAATGGCGTTTTTTACGCAACTTAATAATGAAGGGGTAACAATAGTTTTGGTTACTCACGAACCGGATATAGCAGCATTTGCTAAAAGGATTGTTGTGTTTAAAGATGGAAATATTATTTCAGATGAAATTAATAAGAATAGGAGGACTTTATAATGAAGTTTAAGTTAAAGAAAAGATATATTTTTATTGCAGTGGTTGTATTGGTTATAGTTTGTTTATTTATTGGCGGAAGTAAAGGGAATGTATTACCTACTGTTGAAACGGTAGCAGTTACAAGAGGAAATGTAGAATCTTTAGTTTCTATTTCTGGTAATGTTAAAGAAAAAGATGAAAATAATGTTTACATAGAGACTAATGTTAAAGTTAAAGAAATTTTAGTCGATGAAAATGATGAAGTTAAAAAGGGCCAAAAAATTGTAGAATTTGATATGGATTCTATGTATTCTAATTTGGATACTTTAAAGCTTAATAAAGAAATTTTAGAATTAAATTATAAAAAGGCTACGATTAGTGATGAAAACGGTATGTTGTCTTTAGTTACTACTGCTAACTCTACTCAATCTGCAAAAGATGCTTACGAGAGAGCTGAAGCTTTATATGAAGTTGGTGCTATATCTAAGGTTGAGTACGATAATGCTAAGACTGCTTATGAAAATGCTAAAGCAGGACTTACTTTGTCTGAAACAGGTATTACATATGACATTGATACTTTGAAGAAGAATATTGAACTTGCAAATATTAATATTAAAGAGTTTGAAAAGCAAATTTCTAAATTGAATACTGCTATGTATAGTCCGGCTGATGGTATAGTAAGTTCCATAAATATGTCTGAAGGTGCTTATGCGGCTACTACTATGCCGATTTATAAGGTTGTTAATAATAATAACTTAGAAATAAAATGTGCAGTTAAAGAGTTTACTGTAAAGAATTTAGAGGTAGGTCAAAAGGTATATATAACCGGTGATGCTTTTGATGGTTATACTTATGAAGGGCATATTAAGAGTATTGCTCCAATTGCGTCTACTGTAACGAGTTATACGAGTTCTCAAACTACGATTGAAGTTATCGTTGATGTAGATAGTGAAGATACTTTATTAAAGAGCGGATTAAATGTTACTTGTGATGTAGTTTCAGCTAATAGCGAAGATGTTATGACTATTCCTGTTTCGAGTTTTAATGAAGATAAGGAAGGAAATATTTCTGTATATAAGGTTGAGAATGGTCAACTAAAGAAAATTAATATAGAAACAGGTATTCATTCTGATGATTATCTTGAAGTTAAGTCCGGTATTAATGAAGGAGATAAAATCGTAAAAACGATAAAATCTTCATATGTTGATGGCTTAAAAGTTACAGAAGAAAGGTAGATGATATAGTTGTTCTTTGAAGTTTTTTCTCAGGCAATAGATAGTATAAAGTCTAATAAAATGCGTACTTTTCTTACGATGCTCGGTGTTGTTATAGGTGTTTCATCTGTTATTATAATTTTTTCAGCAGGTAATGCGGGAAAAGCCTATATTAACGGCTTGTTCGGGAAATTGGGTGCTAATATTATAAGTATTTCGACTTCAGCAACTGAGAGCATTGAAGATTCAGATAAGTTTACGGAAAAAGATGTTGAATATTTAAGGGAAAATATACCTGAAGCGACTGATGTTCAGTATTATGGTTCTAATAAAACCGGTAGTACATATGTAAATTACGGCGATGAATCGAGATACGGAGTAATTATGGGCGTATTGCCGGAAATATTTGAAAACCGTCCGATGGATTTAACCGGTGGAAGATTAATTACACAAAACGATGTTGATTGTGCTGCTAATGTTGCGGTTATTCCTGATATGTGTGTTAAAGGATTATTCGGAAATTTTAATCCGATAGGTAAAAAAGTAGTTATACAAGATGAAGATTATGGTAGTAAAACGCTTACTATTGTTGGCACTATTGATTTTGATATAGGAATGGATATGACGACTGATGAAATGTCGGATAATATTCCGGGAATGTTGGTAATTCCTTTTACTACTTACCAGAATTTTTATCAAACGAATACAATTGATCAATTGGAAATAGTTTTTCCAAAAGATGCTGACTCTAAAGATGTAGCTGATAAGGCAAAGAAATATTTGGAATTATTACATAATACCGAAGATAAGTATACTTTTACCAGTTCGCAACAAATTCAAGACACAGTAAATGATGTTATAAATGTTATCCAAATCGCAATTTTAGCGATTGGTGCGATTTCGCTTATTGTAGGTGGAATTGGAATTATGAATATTATGTTGGTTGCTGTTACCGAGAGAACGCGAGAAATAGGAATAAGAAAGGCTATAGGAGCACAAAAGAAAGATATAATTATTCAGTTTTTGGTTGAGGCAGTATTACTTACAGCGATGAGTGGAATTGTTGGAATTATTATCGGAATTATACCTTGTTTCCCGCTTGCTACAATTGCAAATTGTACTCCGTCTGAGCTTGTTTCTCCGTCGATAATTTTAGTTTCAATTGGTGTTGCAATACTTTGTGGAGTATTTTTCGGAGTTTATCCTGCGAAGAAAGCTGCTGATTTGGATCCAATTGAGTCTTTGAGATATGAATAGAAAAGGAGGAAAGGTTTTATGAAAAGATTTTTGAGTTTTGTTACAGCTGTGAGTTTAGTTTGTTCGGTTTGTATTGCTGAAGAAGTTACTGTTGAAAATAAAGCTATGAATTTAGATGATGCCATAAGTTATGCATTGAGTCACAACTCGTCGATTATTGATTTAGAAAGAACGTCTAAGGATCAAAAAGAAGCGTACGACGATGCTAAAGATGATTATAGGAAGTGGCAAAATAAAGTTAGAAGTGGAGGATATTCTTATGAAGATGAAAATGAATATCTTACTTGTTGGGGATATATGTTAGAACTTTCCAAATTACAATATAATAGCTTTCTATCTGGTAAAGAGGGTACAAAGTTAGGAGTAGAATATTCTGTAAAAAATATGATATATAGTGTTTTTGAATTGGAAGATACTATTGAATTGCTTACAAAAACGATTGAAAAACAAGAAAATGATGTTAAGATTGCCGAAGTTAAATTTAGTCTTAATATGATTACTAAAACTGATTTAGAAAGTGCCAAATCTTCATTAGAAACTTCACGTTTACAACTTGAAACTGTTAAAAAGAGTTTGGAAAGCTTAAAGATTTCGTTAAAACAAGTTATGGGGCTAGATGTTTCGAGTGAATTAATATTGGAAAGACCGGAATATATAACTACTGAACTTACAGTTGAAGATTTGGATAAAACGATTGAAGATTCGTTAGAAACAAACACTTCGGTTTTATCTTCAAAGATGCAATATAGACAAAAAGAAAATCAATACATTTTAGCTACCAAAACTAGTTTTATGTTAAAAGACGATAAGAAAAAAGCAAAAGATAATTTTAGTGATGCGGAATTTAGATTAAATAATGAGATAAATTCTGTTAAAGAGAATTTAAGAATTTTGTATAATCAAGTTAAGGATAAGGAAAATGAAATAAAAATTGCATCAGAAGAATTGGAAAGAGCTAAAATTCAATTTGAACAATCTAAAGTTATGTATGATGTCGGACTAATTTCTAAAAATTCTTACTTAGGCTCTGAACTTGCTTTGATGAATGCTGAGAGTACATATAAAGGAAAAGTTAAAGAGGGTATTTTATTAAATGATAGATTTAGTATTGCAATTAAAGTTGGGGATATAGTAGGAAATTTATAGTAAAAATATTGCGTTTTTTTACCTGATATGTTAATCTTGTGATGGATGAAGAGGTAAGGAGGTTTCTTTATGAAATTTTGTGAAAAATGTGGAGCAGAATTAGAAGAAAATGCTAAATTTTGTCAATCTTGTGGTGCTGCTATTGACGTAAATTCGGGGGTTTTTACCGGTGAAGTCTTGGGAGCTGACAAAGCTGATACGGAAAAAAATAGAGCGTTAGGAATAATTTCGTATATAGGAATTTTATTTATTGTTCCGATACTTATGTCGACTAAATCTAAATTTGCTAGATATCACGCTAACCAAGGGTTGGTTATATTTTTAGCGACTGTTATTTTAGGACTGATTTGTGGTGTTATAAGTACAATACCGTTTATGGGAATGATTGGAGAGTTACTTTCTTCTATTCTTAGCCTTGTAGCGTTTGTATATGAAATTCTCGGAATTGTAAGTGCGGCAAAGGGAGAAATGAAGGATTTACCTGTTGTAGGGAAGTTTAAGATTTTGAAATAGGGAAAAGATGGAGCTGTAAAAAACTCGTTTATGGAATTTATGAGTTTTTTACAGCTCTTTTTTTGTTACTATTCAGACTTAATTATTTATCTTTTTAAAACAAGTAGAGTGACCAGTAACCTTTTTTGTTTTAAATTATTAATAGTGTTGAAATTTTTGCGTATAAATTATATTATTTAATGGTAACTTAAATTGAAAGGAAATGTTTGTATGAAAGCTAGGTTTATAGTTTTATCATTAATTATATTTATTAGTATAAGTGGATTGACTTTTTGGTTTATTAACAAGAATGATACCGAACCTGAAATAAAGGAAAATATAGAACAGGCGGATGAGAAAATTAGTATTTTAATGATTGAGCCAGATTATTATTTATCGCTTGTTTCTAAAAATAAATATGTACACGAGGTGTGTAATCTTATTTTTGAAGGACTTACCAAGAAAAATAACGAATTAAAGGCTGAGCCGAGGTTAGCAAAATTAATTGTTACTGATGATAATTTAAATTGGAAAATTACATTACGTGATGATGTGTATTTTCACAACGGAGATAGGTTTACTGCTAATGATGTTTTATTTACAGTAGATAAGATTAAAGAACTTGGCGAACAATCTTATTATATGTACAATGTTCAAAATATAAAAAATATTCAAAAAATAAATGAATATGAAATAAAAATTGAATTAAATGATTATGATAATTTTTTACCTGAGAAAATGGATTTCCCTATTTTGTGTAAAAATTATTACCAAAAATCTGATTTTACTACTGAGAATCGTTATGTTGGAACCGGACCGTATAAAGTAATTTCTAAAAGTGAGGAGCTTATTACATTAAAATATAATGAAAAATATTATTTAAATTCGAGCGGAAATATTAAAGACATTGATGTGAAAATTGTTGCTAAAACAAGACCGGGATTTGATTTGTTAAAGCTTGGAGAAATAGATATAGCTGATACTAATACAGAAGTTGGTGCGTATGGAAGAAGTGCATATAGTAGTTCCAAATATGTTACCGGTGTTTTTGAGGGGATTACTTTTAATCCGCAAAATGAAACATTAAAAGATAGTATTTTACGCCAAGCTATGATTTTAGCAATAAATAGAGATTATATAATAGAAAAGGAATTAAACGGATATGGCGTTTATTCGGATATACCGTTTAACCCTAATTCATATCTTTATTCGAAAGAGTTAAAAAAATATGCTTTTAATCCTGAAAGAGCTCAAGATTTACTTACAAATTCCGGATGGATTGAAAAAAACTCTATCCGCAGTAAAGAAGGAGAAAAATTAGAGTTTAGTTTGTTGATTAATACAGAATCAAAAGGTGCAATCAATAAAGCGGAATATATAAAAAATGATTTGGCTAAAGTTGGTATAAAAATAAATATTCTAGGTAATTCGGCTAGTGTATATAATGAAATTTTGAATAATAATAACTATGATATGGCGTTAACTGATTGGGCGATTTCTGATTATCCTGAATTTTTATATAATTTTGAAACTAATTCGCCCAATAATGTATTTGGATTTAGTGATGAAGATTATGATTATTATGTTTATTTAGCTAAACATGAAATTTTAGAAGGAAAGCAGGCTGAATACTTTGAAAAAATGCAAAATATATTAGTTGATAAACTGCCTGTAATGGGGTTATATTTTGAAACATCTACTGTTTTTTATGTAAAAAATCTAGAAGGTCAACTTAGTCCTAAAATAAATGATATTTATTATGAAATTAATGATGCTGTATTTTTGAAAAATGAACAATGAGATTATGTTTTTTGGAAAAAGTAAACATATTTATGCAGTTGTAGCCAAACTACAGACACACTTGTAAGAACAAGTTACGCTTGGTATGAAACGACTCACATAAAAAATGTTGTTTGCACCAGAGCTTGTAACGACTGTGGAGAAACGAGTGCAATAGTTGATGTTATCGGGGAATTCTTCGTAATTACACTACCTTTAGAGTTTATTCACAAATATTAACCACTCTAAATTTCAAAGAAACAATAGGCTAGGAATATTGACTTCTTGGCAAAGAAAGTCTAAAATGATGATAATGAAGGGGGAGAAGATATGAAAATTGATTTTCACGTACATTCCAAAATAACTAGTTCCTTTCAATTTGATTCAAAATATATGGATGAATATACGGAAGAATGTAAGGAATTAGCAATAGATGCTTTTGTTATTTCTGAACATTGTCATGCGAATAATTTTGAAGAAGCGTATAATTACATAAATAGTAATTATACCAAGGAAGATGATTACTATTTAGTAAATAGTATGAAGGTTTTTACCGGAATAGAAATAACAACTTTAGAAAAGTTTGATGTGGTTGTTGTTTCAAATATTGATAATATATTTAAATTAAAAAGCAATGTTGATAGTGTTTTAAAAAATGGGAATTACACTTTTATACCAATTGAAAAACTTGTAAATATTATAGATACAAAATCTTCACTTGTAATATTAGCACATCCTTATAGGAGGTTTGATGTATTTCCGAGTATTAATGAAAATGTTTTTGATAAATTTGATGCAGTAGAGATTAATGCTACGGATTTGTTTAAATTTGGCATAGAAGATATGAAAAAAAGAATAGAAAAATTAAGTTTGGATTTGAATAAAAACGTAACAGAAGGTAGTGATGCTCATTATCCTTTACAAATAGGTAGTGTTTATTCAAATATTTTAGGGGATTATACGAAAGTAGTTGAAATAAAGGAGCAAATATTGCAAGGGAATATAAAATTTGAAATTGCAAATGAATTTAGAACTAAAGTTAAAGGAGCAAGGGCTGTAAAGAAAATTCTGTGTGGGAAGGCGTAGTGCTTCATTAAGAAAAACAGCAACAATGGTATTGTAAAATGAAAAAAGTATGGTTTTTCTTTGATTATGGAACTTGGCCAGTATGGTATCAAGATGAGCATATGGATTGTAGAGAGTCTGGTTTACCTATATATTAGCACGGACTGGGAATCAGATTTTGAATAAGAATATGATCTAGCAATTAACTCAAAAGCTCGGTACAGAAAATGTATCGAGCTTTTTTCGTCGTGTGCAAAAAGTAATTAAATTCCATTTTACCTGATTAAAATTTCAAAAAACGTGATGTTTGGCTATTTTTAAGTAAATGCGTAAAAAAAATTTACTTTTTTAAGGAAACCCCTTCCATTTTAAAAATAGTTGTGGTATACTTAAACGGTTGACATTTTTGAAAAATCTTCTGGTAATTATCAGAAGAAACGTATTTCAAACATATTTTTGAAAGGCAGGTACAATTATGAAACGTACAACCTCGATGCTACTTACTTTTTCCCTACTTTTTTCTCGCATTGGAACAATTCAAGTATTGGCAGATTGCTCACATCTAAGTTGTAATGACTATTATACACACAGCGAGTATACCGGAAATTACAACGAAAATTCTCATGAGGTAAAAACCTACTACGACAGAGTATGTAATGATTGTAGTGGAACAGTAGAAGTCTATAACCTCGAATGGGAAGA
>CAYYWT010000014.1:0-20788 GCA_964475435.1 uncultured Eubacteriales bacterium | reverse complement strand
TAACTAAGAATATATTTAAAGTTGAATGGGATATTGCATCAGCTGAAAAAGGCGGATATGAGCATTTTATGCTAAAAGAAATTAATGAACAACCAAAAGTTGTTCACGATACAATAATGCCTAGGATAAAAGATGGTATGATAGAATTTGATACATTTCATATGACAAGTGAGAAATTGAAAAATATAAGCAGAATTTTTATTGTTGCTTGTGGAACTGCTTATCACGCGGGAATGGTAGGTAAACACTTAATCGAGAATTTTGCGAGAATTCCGGTTGAAGTTGATATTGCATCTGAGTTTAGATATAAAAATCCTATTGTAGATGAGAAATCTTTAGTTATTATTGTGAGTCAATCAGGCGAAACAGCAGATACATTGGCAGCTTTAAGAGATGCGAAAAAGAAAGGTGCTAAGATATTAGGAATTGTAAATGTTGTCGGAAGTTCTATTGCGAGGGAATCGGACGATGTTATTTATACTTGGGCAGGACCTGAAATTGCAGTTGCGTCTACTAAAGGGTATACAACTCAGCTTTCGGCTATGTATATGATAGCTATTAAATTTGGAGTTTTAAGTGGAAATTTACCATTAGATGAGGCGAAAAAATTAGTAAATGAATTATTAACTATTCCTGAAAAAATGGATATTCTAATGGGTAAAATGGATATAATTGAAGGTATGGCGGAGTTACACCATTTAGAGAGAGATATTTTTTATTTAGGAAGAGGCCTTGATTATATGGTAGCTATGGAAGGCTCGCTAAAACTAAAAGAAATATCGTATATACATTCAGAAGCATATGCTGCCGGAGAATTAAAACACGGAACTATTGCTTTAATTGAGGAAGGAACTGTTGTTTTTGCGCTTGCTACACAAAATGAATTATTTGAAAAGATGCTTAGTAACATAAAAGAGGTAAAGGCAAGAGGAGCTATTGTAATTGCTCTTGCTGAAGAAGGAAATGAAAAGATTAGTGAAGTTGCGGATGAGGTTTTGTATTTACCTAAAATAGATGATAGATTAGCTGCTATTTTAGGAGTTGTACCGTTACAAATGTTTGCTTATTATTGTGCTGTTAAGAAAGGGTGCGACGTAGATAAACCTAGAAACTTAGCTAAGTCTGTTACTGTCGAGTAGAAAAAAGGTAGACTGTGGGAGGAATTTTATGGAGCAAGTAAAATTTAAGATGTTTGAGGAGTATTCAGATATTATTGTTCACGGGATTACTTGTCGTGGAAATGATTTTATGCATATTGATGTTATTTCGCCGGATTTTATTTTGAGCAAGGAAAAACTTGCGAATGAATTGAAAATCGAGGAAAAAGATATGTTTTTTGTTAATCAGGTTCATGACAAGAATATACGAATTATTGAAGAAAATTCTAAAAATAACATATTAGACTATGATGGGATTATGACTAATTGTAAAGGTAAATTACTTGCTACTTGTTATGCTGATTGTGTACCACTTTTGTTTTTCGACCCTGAAAAAGAAGTTATTGCATCTGTTCATTCCGGTTGGAAAGGTACTATAAAATTTATAGGAAAAGAAACTGTGCGTGAAATGGTAAATAAATACGGTTCAAAGCCTGAAAATATTTTAGTTGGAATTGGCCCGTCTATTGGCCCTTGCTGTTTTGAAGTAAATGAGGATGTATATAGTCAGTTTAAGAAATTACTTCCTGTTGGTGCGTTTGAGGATAACGGAAAGTTATACGTTGATTTATGGAATTCAAATATTCAAATGCTTTTAGATTGCGGAGTAAGACGTGAAAATATCGAATGTAAGGGAATTTGCACTGTATGTAATTCAGATAAGTTTTATTCGTATAGAAAAGGAGATAAGGAGTCCGGAAGAATGGCAGCATATATTATGCTAAAGCAAGAAGGTTAACAATAATCGAGTCACGGCATATAATGTAGTATAATCTGAAAAACAGAATGGAGATAATTATGGATACACTAAATAATTTGCCGATTGGGTGTACCGGAAAAGTTATGTCTCTTATGGATTACGAGAAAAATAAAAGAAGGTTGCTTGATTTAGGTTTTACTAAAGGTGCGACTATTACTTCATTATTTACAAGTCCTGCCGGAGATCCGACGGCTTATCTGATTCGTGGCACTATCGTTGCTATCCGTGATGAGGACGCTAAGAATATAGGGATTGATATAAATTAACAAGTTTTTAAAAAAGCTCATATAATATCTAAGAAATGAGGGATATTATATGAGTTTTTTTCATAAGTCTAAGTCAACAGATAAAGAGAGTGAGCTGGAGTCTAAAGTTATTGCTTTAGCGGGAAATCCGAATGTTGGTAAAAGTACGGTGTTTAATGCTTTAACCGGGCTTAATCAACATACAGGAAATTGGCCGGGAAAAACGGTATCCAATGCTAGAGGATATTATAGTGACGGAATATATGATTATACTTTAGTTGATATTCCGGGTACATATTCACTTCTTGCTAATTCGTATGAAGAAGAAATAGCAAGAGATTTTATTTGTTTCGGAGATGCAGATGCTACTATTGTAGTTGTTGATGCTACATCTCTTGAACGAAATCTCAATTTGGTTTTACAAATAACAGAAGTAACGGATAATGTTATAGTATGTGTTAATTTATTAGATGAAGCAAGGAAGAAAAAAATAAATGTTGATTTGGATGAATTATCTCTTCAACTTGGAGTGCCTGTTGTGGGAACTGAGGCGAGAGCTAAAAGAGGGATAAAAGAACTTATTGAGAAGACTTCTGAGTTGTTTAAAAATAAAAAGAATAGATTTAAGGTTAAAATAAAATATAATGATGCGATTGAAACTGCAATTTCCGAACTTGAAAGAGAGATTAACGAAGTTGCCGGTAAAAAGATTAATTCTAGATGGCTTGCTATAAAGCTTTTAGATTATGATGAAACTTTAGGTAAGAGGATAAAAGAAAAATTTAATATAGATATTGCTAATTTGCCAAGTTTGAAAAAGAAATTGGATGATATGTATTTATACCTTGAAGAGAATGGCATAAGTAAAGGAAAAATACGTGATAGCATTGTAACTTCTGTTATGAACAAGGCTGAAGAAATTTATAAAGTTTGTGTAAAAGTCGGGAATTTACGATATAACGACAAAGATAGAAAAATTGATGAAATATTAACTTCTAAACGTTTTGGTATTCCTATAATGCTTTTACTGTTGGGAGTTGTTTTTTGGATTACAATTGTTGGTGCTAATTATCCGTCTGAGGTTATTTCTAATTTTTTGTTTGGGATTGAAGATAAAATATATTCTTTGCTTATTAATATAAAAATTTCCCCTTCATTTGCAAACGCTATTGTTTATGGAATGTATAGAACTTTAGCATGGGTTGTTTCGGTAATGCTACCTCCTATGGCTATATTTTTCCCTTTATTTACTTTGCTTGAGGATTTGGGATATTTACCACGAATTGCTTTTAATATGGATAAGTATTTTAGAAAAGCTTGTGCTCACGGAAAACAGGCACTTACGATGTGCATGGGATTTGGATGTAATGCTTGTGGAGTTGTTGGGTGTAGGATTATTGATTCCCCGAGAGAACGGTTAATTGCTATACTTACGAATAATTTTGTACCGTGTAACGGGAGGTTTCCTACGCTAATTGCGATTATTTCTATGTTTTTTGCAGCGAGTTTTGGGTTCTTTAATTCACTTATTTCAGCTATATTGCTTACATTTGTAATTTTAATCGGAATTTTCGCTACTCTTGGTGTTTCTAAGTTTTTGTCTAATACGCTTTTAAAAGGAGAGCCGTCGTCGTTTACTCTTGAGCTACCGCCGTATAGGAAACCTCAAGTTGTTAAAGTTATTGTTCGTTCGGTTTTTGATAAGACTATTTCAGTTTTGGGGAGGGCAGTAGTTACCGCAATCCCGGCTGGATTTGTTATTTGGATTATGGCGAATGTGGAGATTGGAGGAGCTAATATTTTAAGTTATTGTACTAATGCTCTAAATCCTATTGCAAGTATTATGGGATTAGACGGTACAATTCTTCTAGCGTTTATATTAGGGCTTCCGGCAAACGAGATAGTTATGCCTATTATACTTATGTCATATATGTCTACCGGAATGTTGACAAATTACGAAAGTCTCGAAATGTTAAAAGAGATATTGATTAATAATGGTTGGACCTATGTTACTGCTTTATGTACTATGACTTTTTCATTATTTCATTTTCCGTGTGCGACTACACTACTTACTATAAAAAAAGAAACGCAAAGTTTAAAGTGGACGATAGTTGCTTTTTTGCTACCGACTTTGGTTGGAGTTTGTTGTTGTATATTAATTAATTTGGTTGGGAAAGTAATTTTGTAAATAATGGGAAAATAAGTTTGTTAAAATAAGTTGACAGTAATCTTAAAGTTATGTATAATATGAACGTAGGAAAATTACTGAATATCTTTTCATTTTTTTGAAGGAGGAAGTCCTATGCGGAACTATTATGCACTTATGGACAATAAAAAGGTAAACTTGGCGGCTGCGTACGCAGTTTTAGGAAACAATAGTGATAGTGTGTTGTTTAGAACTTTTGAAGACATTGTGAATGTGACTTATCGCATACGAATTGCAGAAGAGCTTATAAAAGGTGAAGAAGACTCTATGATAAAAGAAGGAATAGTTGAAGAAATTGAGTGGTATAAAGAATTTATTAGAAGAAATATAAGGGAAAAAAAGAACTTATACGCTAGTATTATTACGGCTAAATATGCTAAATTAAATTGTTTTGACGAATTTTATAAAAATGTAATTAATGCTATTGAAAGGGAGAAAGAGTTTGATTTTTACGATTGGGTCAACGAGATTAACAACATTAGATAACAAAGTGTAAAGAAAAAACATTGTAGGCATTTGCTTACAATGTTTTTTTCTTAAAAATTATTACTTTGCTAAAAATATAATTTAACACAATAACGATAACATTTGATATAATTTTCATAATTAACTCGTTTAAGCTAAATACATCGACAGATAAGTACATAATTCCGAGGTCTAGTAAACCTGTGCCGAGACGGCAAGCGAAAAATGTGGCGAGTTCATACCAAATGGAAGCGTTTTTGCTTTCAAAAACGTAGATTTTATTGGTCACAAAAGCGAAAATTACTGACAAGATCCAAGCGATAATGTTACTGGGTACATTACCTATTTTTACAAAATAATAAAACAAAGAATATACAACAATATTTATTAAAGTCGTAAGCCCACCAAAGAAAATATATAAAATGGGCATTTTATAATCTTTATATATTTTTAATGCTTTATTTATTAATTCTTTCATTTTTTTCACCCTTTTTATTTTAAATTTGATTCTCTAACTAAATATATCGGCCTTTTTTTAGTTTCTAAGTAAGTTTTTGAAATATATTGCCCTTGAACTCCGATACAGAATAATTGGACTCCTGCGATAAGGAATATAATACAAACTAATGATGGATAACCGGCAACCGGATCTCCGTATATTAAAGTTTTTGCAATTATTACTAAAATCATTAAAAAAGCAATTATACAAAAAATTAAGCCCATAATCGAAGCGATAGCAAGTGGAACAGTAGAGAATGCAACTATACCGTCTAATGAGTATAAAAAAAGTTTCCAAAATGACCATTTTGTTTCGCCGGCGACACGTTCAGTATTGGCATATTCAAGCCATTTTGTTCTAAATCCTACCCAACTGAAAATTCCTTTTGAAAATCTATTGTATTCAGTCATAGATAAAATAGCATTAACCATATTTCTCGTCATTAAACGATAATCTCTAGCTCCGTCAACGATTTCTGTGGAAGATATTTTATTTATGAGTTTATAAAACATTCGTGCGAAGAAAGAGCGAATAGGAGGTTCTCCTTTTCTGTCAATTCTTCTTGTTGCAACACAGTCGAAGTCTCCTGAATTAATATAATTGTACATTTCTATTAATAGATGAGGAGGATCTTGAAGGTCAACATCCATAACCGCAACTAAATCTCCTTTTGAAGCTTGTAGTCCGGCATAAAGCGCACTTTCTTTTCCAAAATTCCTTGAAAGCAGTATGTAATTAAAGTTAGTTCGCTTTTTCGAAAAATCTTTTAAAATAGAAGCAGTAGCATCTTTTGAGCCATCATCAATAAATATATATTCAAAGTTAGCATTTACTTCGCTTTTCATTTGATTTTCAACTTTAGATATTTCATCCATAAATAGAGAGATTGTTTTTTCTTCATTATAACAAGGAACTATAATACTAATTAATTTTTCTTCCATATATATTACCTCATTTCAACTTGATTAAACACATAAATAATTTATCATATTAGTTGTTTATCGTCAAATAAATGATACGGAATACTAATTTTATGATAAAATTAAAAAATAATCTGTAAAAAATTCATATAATTAATTATAATAGATTAGTAGTTAATAAAAATGATTGAGGTTAATTGAGTATGAAAAGAATAAAAATAGCAAGACTTCATATGTGTAATGAAAGATGGCTTTTTGGTAATCCTATTGTTGAAGTAGATATTTACGGAAAAGGCGGATATAAAAACATAATAAATCAGCTTAGTAATGCTAACTATGATATCATCACTTTGCCTGAATATCATAAGAAAATAGTTAAATATGCTGAAAAAAAGGGAATAACAGTTGAGGCGGAAGATGAGTATTTACCTATTTATTTTGAACAAAAGTTTAAAAAAAGGTTTGAAGATTTTGGTCCGCTTGATTTAGCGTTCGTTTTTCAACAGGATGATGCAAGACTGGCTGAAAAAATAATACTAAATATTACAAAATATTGTAGATTTTTAACTATTCCGGATTATCCGCGTTCGAGAAGAATTGCTGATAAAGTATTGAAATCTGAAGGTCTTAAAATAAATCTTGAAAATGGTATTGATAAAATTAAGAAAAAATGCGATATTATAATTGATGTTAAGACTTTAGAATTAATTATTTAAATATATTGAGGGGGAATTACGAATGAAAAAAGTTGCTATTTTAACTGCGGGTGGAGATTGTCCCGGACTTAATGCCGTAATTAGAGCTATTACTAAATCGGCTACTGAGAAGTATGGTTTGGAAGTTATAGGTTTTCAAGAAGGATACAGAGGTTTAGTTGAAAACAGGTGGGTTCCGCTTACTGCGCAAACGGTTAGAGGTATTATAGATAAAGGTGGAACGATTTTAGGAAGTTCTAATAAAGATAATCCTTTCCAATTTTTAAAAACAAGAGATTCAAAACCGGTAGATATGTCCGGTCATTGTATTGAAATTTTGAAAAATCATGGAGTTGATTGTCTATTTGTTATTGGCGGAGATGGAACGCTTACTTCTGGAAGAGATTTTGCGAGATTAGGTTTCCCTGTAATTGGTGTTCCTAAGACGATTGATAATGATCTAAATGCAACAGATGTTACTTTTGGATTTAATACAGCGGTTACTACTGTAACTGAAGCTATTGATAAATTAAAAACTACGTCTGAATCTCATAACAGAGTTGCGGTTGTTGAAATAATGGGAAGATATGCCGGTTGGCTTACTTTAGAGGCTGGAATTGCAGGAGCTGCATCTGTTATTTTAATCCCTGAGATTCCTTATGATTTGGATAAAGTATGTGAGGCTATTCGTGAGAGAACTGATAACGGAAAACATTATACAATTGTTGCTGTTTCTGAAGGAGCTAAGCCTAAAGATGGGGAAGTTGTTGTAAGAAAAGTATTAAAATATAGTCCTGATGCTATAAGACTTGGTGGAATTGCGAACAAGCTAGCTGATGATATTGAAGAAAGATTAGGAATTGAAACTCGTGCTACTGTTTTAGGTCATATCCAAAGAGGTGGTCAAACTTCTCCTTATGATAGGGTTTTATCTACAAGATATGGAGTTAAAGCTATGGAACTTGCTATGCAAGGAATATTCGGTAAAATGGTTGCTTTAGTAGACGGACAAGTTTCATATGTTTCTTTAGAAGAAGCTGTTGGTCAATTAAAAACAGTACCTGTAAATCATGAGTTAATTAATGTTGCAAGAACGATGGGAATTAGTTTTGGCGATTAACTTTAATAATATAAGGAGCATTTTGTAATGAATGAAGATGAAAGAATTGTTTGCCCGGGAATGAAAGAAGAAGATGTAGAAGAAACTTCTTTGCGTCCTAAATGGTTAAAAGAATATACCGGGCAAAATAAAGTAAAAGAAAATTTAATGGTATTTATTGAGGCCGCAAAATTAAGAAATGAAGCGTTGGATCATATTTTGTTATATGGTCCACCGGGCCTTGGTAAAACAACGCTTGCGAATATTATTGCTAATGAAATAGGCGTTAATATACGAATTACTTCCGGTCCTGCGATTGAACGTGCAGGGGATTTAGCGGCGATACTTACTAATTTGAGTGAGGGCGATGTTTTATTTATAGATGAAATTCATAGAATGAATAGAAGCGTGGAAGAGGTATTGTATCCTGCTTTGGAAGATTTTGCGTTAGATATAATTATCGGCAAAGGTCCTTCGGCTAGGTCTATAAGATTAGACTTACCTAAATTTACGTTAATCGGAGCGACGACAAAGGCGGGAATGCTTACGTCTCCTTTAAGAGATAGATTTGGCGTTATCCAAAGGTTAGAACTTTATACTCCCGAAGATTTATCTAAAATTGTTAAACGTTCAGCTGAAATTTTAAAAACTGAAATTGAAGATGAGGCTTTACTTGAAATTTCTTCACGTTCACGTGGTACGCCGAGAATTGCTAATAGGCTATTAAAACGTGTAAGGGATTATGCTCAAGTAAAGGGGGATGGCAAGATAACTTTAAAGATTGCCCAAACCGCTTTAGAAAAACTTGAGATTGATGAGTTGGGACTTGATAATATAGATAGAATTATGCTAAATGCGATTATAAAGAATTTTGCAGGTGGTCCTGTTGGTTTGGATACATTGGCTGCTGCTATTGGCGAAGATTCTGATACAATTGAGGATGTTTATGAGCCATATTTACTTCAATTAGGTTTTATTAGTCGAACTCCTCGAGGAAGAATTGTTACTCAACTTGGAAGAGATCATATGTGTTTATAGTTTTTACTAATCAAAAAGGAGTATTTTATTTTGAAAGAGACTTGGCTTAAATGTATTGTAAAAGAAGAAGATACTATAAAGAATATTATTATTAAAGAGTTTGATGTTTCTTCTCGTTTACTGAGGAAATTGAAATTGAATAAATGTATTTATTGTAATGGTAAGGAAGCTTGGATTAACGGAATGGCGAAAGTTGGTGATGAAATTTCGTTAAATATCGCGTCTTATGGGAATGCGGAAAATATAGTGGCTGAACCTTACGAATTAGAGATACTTTATGAAGATGACAGCTTTCTTATAATTAATAAACCCGGGAATATGGTTGTTCATCCGACTTGTCTTCATCAAAATGGAACTTTGGCTAATTTTGTTAAGTATTACTTTGAAAGCAAAAATGAGCATATAAAATTACATTTTGTAAATAGGTTAGATAGAGAAACTTCCGGAGTTATTGTTATAGCGAAAAATGAGTATGTTCAAGATATATTGACGAAACAAATGCAAAATGGAGTTTTCACAAAAGAATACATAGCTGTTGTAAATGGGATAGTTAAAGAAGAATTTGGTACAATTGATTTACCTATAAAAAGAGATACTAATAGCATAATGCTTAGAATGGTATCTCCCGATGGAGATAGGGCAGTGACACATTTTAATGTTATAAAAAGATGTGAGAGTTTTACGGTTCTTAAGTTAAACCTTGAAACAGGAAGAACACATCAAATAAGAGTACACTGTAAAGCTATTGGTCATTCTATATTAGGAGATGGTTTATATTCGGATATGGAAACGAATTTAATTAATAGGCAAGCATTACATTCGTATAGAACTTGTTTTATTCATCCGATTACTCAAAAAAAGATAGAGGTTATTGCTAATTTACCTTTTGATATAAAGGATATTATCGGGGTTATACCTGATATTATAAATAAAAATTAAGGGAGGAGAAGAAGTATGAATATTTTAGTTACAGGAGGAGCCGGATATATTGGTTCCCATACTTGTGTTGAGTTGTTAAACTCAGGGTATTCAGTAGTTGTAGCAGATAATCTTATCAACAGTAAAAGAGAGGTTATTTCTAAAATTGAAAAGATTACCGGCAAAAAGGTGGATTTTTTTGAGGTTGATGTTACAGAATATGAGGCTACAAAGAAAATCTTTGAAACTTATAATTTTGATGGGGTAATTCACTTTGCAGGGTTAAAGGCTGTAGGTGAATCAGTTCAAAAGCCGCTTAATTATTATTACAACAATATTTTAAGCACTATTAATTTGACTAAATTATGCTTGGAATTTAATGTTAACAAATTTGTTTTTTCTTCTTCGGCAACTGTATATGGCAATAATAAACCGCCGTTTGTTGAGACTATGGAATTATTGCCAGCAACTAGTCCTTATGGCGAGACTAAAGCTGTTTGTGAAAAGATTTTGATTGATGTTGCTAAAGTAAATCCTAGTTTTTCACTTTCGATTCTTAGATATTTTAATCCTATTGGTGCCCATAAAAGCGGATTAATTGGGGAAGAACCTAATGGGATACCAAATAATTTAATGCCATATATTACGAAAGTAGCAAAAGGAAAATTACCAAAATTAAATGTTTTTGGCAATGATTATGATACTCCGGATGGAAGCTGTATTAGAGATTATATTCACGTTGTTGATTTAGCAAAAGGTCACTTAAAGGCTCTTGAAAAGATAAAGCCTGGAGTTAATATTTATAATTTAGGCAGGGGAAAAGGTGTTTCTGTTTTTGAGATTATAAATGCTTTTGAGAAAGCTAATAGTTTAACTATACCGTATGAAGTAACAGCACGTCGAGCAGGAGATTTACCAGCTTTTTATGCTGATGCTACAAAGGCGTATAATGAGCTTGATTGGAAAACAGAACTTGACATTAATGAGATGTGTGAAGATGCTTGGAGATTTGAAAAGAATTGCTGTTCAGATTAATTTCTTGGCAAAAGGTAATGTCATTATTATTGGTTTTAGTATTTTTAAACAGTATGATTAAGATGTACATTTTATTACGTATGAAAAAGGAGAAGGCAAATGGGAATAAAGTTATCAGCATGTACTATTGCTAAAAATGAAGCAAAGAATATAGAGAAATCTATTAATAGCTATAAAGATTATGTGGATGAGATTGTTATTGTAGATACAGGTTCTATTGATGATACGGTAGATGTGGCTAAAAAGGCGGGAGCAAAAGTCTTAAATTATGAATGGATAAACGATTTTTCGGATGCTAAAAATTTTGCATTAGATAATTGTACAGGAGATTGGATTATTTTTTTGGATGCTGATGAGTGGTTTGATGGTAATTCTGCTTCTCAAATAAAAAAAGCAATAGAGAGTACTGTAAAAAACGGTTATTCTGCTGTTGCTTGTAAATTAGTTAATTTTGCTGATGAAACTGAAGTTTTAGAGGTTGGCAGTACTTTACGTGTATTTAAAAAAGATAAAAATATACGGTTTGAGCGACCGATTCATGAAGTATTGTTTGACAAAGTAAAAAACGAACCTTTGCCTTCTTTATATACTGAATTATTCGTAATTAATCATTCCGGATATATGCGGAAAGTTTTAGCTAATAAAGCCAAGCGTAATAAAATGCTTTTGGATAAAACTTTTGCGCTTGGAAAGTCTTCGCCGATAGATTATTTTTACGGATTAAGAGAAAATCTTAATATAAATGTAGAAATGGCTGACTATTTTTATAAATTGATTTCCAGTATCTCTGATTATAGAGAAAAAATTTCTTTGTATAATATTGGCCCGGCGTTAGATGATAATATGTTAAAGCTTGTTAATAAACTACCAAATAGGTATTCTTTTGAAGAAAGATTAGAATTATTAAAAAGTTCTCAAACGTTATTCCCGGAAAATCCTATTTTTAAGTATTACGAATATAATATGTTTTACAATGTAAATAGGAAACGAGCGATATGTGCGTTAAAAGAGGCGCTAAAGCTTTCGGAAGATTTTGAAAAAAAGCATCCGGATAGTGTTAATTCGTTTTATTCAAAGGCGTCTGACTCGTTTTTGATATTGGGTGAATATGAACTCTTAACGGGAGATAAAATGAAGGCTTTGGATTACTTTGTTAATTCGATTAAAGCTGATTACTCTAATGTTAGATCGTTAATTGGAATACTTTATATTGTAGGTACTCAAAAAAGTGAAGAGATAGTTTTATTTTTAAATTCTATATATAATACGGAAGATAAGGAAATTCTTAAATTTTTACAAGAGAATTTAAGAATTACAAAATTCCACGATACTTTTTTATACTATTTTGTAAAATATAATAAAAAGTTTAATGAAGTTGATTCGTCATTCTTTACATCGAGATTGCTTACAGAGAAATTTGATGAAGTTATAGATTTGTATATGAATGTTTTTAATGAAAGTAAAGATTTAAGAGCGCTTGTGTTTGTTTCAACAGCTATTATTGTCGGAAATAGGAAAGAAAAGTATATTAATCTTGCCGGAAATATTTTACCTAATTTCTCCAAAATTATCAATGCTTACTTTAGTGGAGAAAATCCGATTTATGTGAGTGAAAATGAATATCAAACTGTTTTAGATATTTTTAAGGAAATAGCGTTTTTAGCAAGTGATGAGACTATATTAAAGTATATTAATTCTTTTGAAGTTGAGAATGATAAATTGTGGTATGATGTAATAAATTATTATTTTAATTGTTATTCATACGATATGGCTAAGAAATGTATCGAAGTTATTAAGGGTAAGAAGGAAAATAATGAAGACATTAACATATATGCTGATTTTGTTTTAGTATCTATTTATTTTAGAGAAGGTAATTTTGATGAAATTGAGCCTGTTTTAGATAAAGCGATAAAAGGCGGATATTTAAGTGTTGAGTTGGCACTGATATGCGAAATCTTAGAAGCGGATGATGAAAAACTTTCGAGTTATTTTAAATTATTAGATGCTTATATTGAGATGCAAAAACTTAGCAAGTTAGATAGTTTATCAGATATTGATTCAGATGAAATATTTTTCTTAAATATTGATAAATTTTGTGATGAGATAAAAAATAATCCGATTATAGGTATGCGTAGTCAAATTAAAGAGCTTTTTGATTTTGCTGGTAGAGCTAAGGCTAAAAAGGCTTATGCTTATGCTGAAAAGTACTATAAAATTGCGCTTAAGTTTAATTATTGCGAAGATATGTGTTATTATGAATTGGGCGATATTTATAATCATTTTAATAAACCGGACTTAAGTTTTTATTGTTATGAAAAGGCTTTTTGTGAGAATTTGTTATTGTCCGGTAAGTTGCTTCCGACCGGACATAGAAATTTTAATTATGTTTTTTCAAAGAAGAAAGAAATTTATAATAAAGTATGCCCTATATGCGGAAAACAGTCAAGAATGATTTCAACTTTTTGCAATATAGATGATAAAAAGTTAGATTATGATTTTCCTGTTGTTGCTCAATATATGAAATGTGAGGAATGTAGACATATTTTCTTGAAAAATGAGATTAAAGAAAAGAAAAAGTTTCTTACTATTTCTAAAGAGACATATAATGAAAAAAGTATAGAAAGTGCATATAAGATATTTGAATGTGTAAAAAAATATAGCAATGGCAGAGATATTATTGCATTTTCTGAAGATAACTGTTTATTTGAAGTTGGAAGTACTAAAGGGTATAATATGGTATCTGGTATTTCTAAAATTGGTGGGAAATTTGATATAGCATTGGTTGACGAATATATAACTTCGTCGTATGATTTGATAGATAAAATAAAAAATATTTCAAGTCGATTAAATCACGGTGGAATAGCTGTATTTAGTATTTTTGATTTTGAAAATGTTTATTCTAAATTAGCTGATAAGCCTTTGTGGGCTAAAGTCGGAGTAGTAAATATTTTTTCACAGTATTCAATTAAAGCTTTATTAAATAAGGTTGATATGAATATTATACAAGTGGAAGAAGACCATATAAATAAAGGAAAAATTATAGTGGTTGCAAGCAAGTAGATTAAAGGAGTGTGCTGTTATGGGAAAGAAGCCAAAGATAGGTGGACAAGCTGTTATTGAGGGAGTTATGATGAGAGGTCCTAAAAAATATGCGGTGGCAATTAAAAAATATAACGGTAATGTTGTTTTAGATAAAGGAGATGTTTCTTCTGTTAAAGATAAAATTAAAATTTTAAATTTGCCTATATTAAGAGGTATTGTGGCGTTTTTTGAATCAATGGCTTTAGGTATGAAGACATTGATTTATTCAGCGGACTATTTTGATATGGAAGAAAAAAATACAGAGGATAGATTTGTTGTTTCTAAAGAAGAAGAAATATCTGTAGAAAATAGAGCAAAAATTGATAGACAGCAAGGTTGGGTGGTTTTTGTATCGTTATTGCTTGCTATAATATTTTGTATTGCTGTGTTTTTTGTTCTTCCTACTTTTGTAGCCAGTTTGTTTTTTAATAATGTTGATGTAAATGACAGAATATGGTTTAATGTTATTGAAGGTGGAATGAGAATAGCGTTATTCTTTATATATCTATTTTTAATTTCTTTGTTGAAAGATATTAAAAGGGTATTTGAGTATCATGGAGCTGAGCATAAAACTATTAATTGCTTTGAAGCCGGAGAAGAATTGACGGTTGAAAATGTAAAGAAGTATTCAAGATTTCATCCAAGATGCGGTACGAGCTTTATATTTATTGTTATGCTTATAAGTATTGTTGTTTTTGCATTTTTTAAATCGGATAATTTAATTCTTACAATACTTGAAAGAATTGTGTTACTTCCTGTTGTTGCCGGTATTTCTTATGAAATTATAAGCTTTTTCGGTATGTTAAAAGGAAAAATTGGAAGAGCTTTAGCTATGCCGGGAATGTGGTTTCAATGTTTTACTACAAAAGAGCCTGATGATCTTCAAATATTTATTGCTATTACTGCATTAAAGGGGGCAATAGATGAAGATAATTAATGTTTTGAATGAGGCTAAGGAAAGGCTTAAGGATATAGGGATTGAAAATAATCTTTATGAAGCGAGAATTTTGCTTTCGAAAGTACTTAATAAAAGTTTAGAATGGGTTATGATACATATTGACGAAGAGGTAAATGATGCTGATAAGCAATGCTTTGAAACTTTAATTAATAGACGTATTTTAGGAGAACCTTTTCAGTACATAATTGGAAATTGTTATTTCTTTGGATATGAATTTTTGGTAAATGAGGCTGTGCTAGTTCCTCGTTCTGATACTGAAGTTTGGGTTGAAAAGGTTATTGAACTTTCTAAAAGGATAAGGCCTAACAGTATACTTGATTTATGTACAGGTTCCGGTTGCATAGCCGTGACCTTAAAAAAAGAAATGAAAGATGTTTTGCTTTGTGCAGTTGATATAAGTGATAAGGCTTTAGAAGTTGCTAAGAAAAATGCTGAGATAAATGAGGTTGATATTAAATTTATCAATTCGAATTTGTTTGAGAATTTAGGAGAAAATAAATTCGACATAATTGTTTCTAATCCTCCATATATTCCGAGTAAAGAAATTAAAAGTTTGGCTAGAGATGTGCAAAATGAACCAATTATCGCGTTAGACGGTGGAGAAGATGGGCTGATGTTTTATAGAAGAATTATTCAGGAAGCTAAGTGTTATTTTAATTCTACGGGATATTTGGTACTTGAGTTTGGTTATAATCAGTCTAAAAGCGTGGAAGAAATATTAGTTAAAAATGGCTATGAGGTAATTGAATTTGTGAAGGATTATTCCAAAAATACGCGTGCAATAATAGCTAGAATAGGAGAAAAGTTATGAATAAGATAGATATAGCTATTTTGATAATAGTTGGTATATTTATGATTTTAGGGTATTATAGAGGAATTTTAGGTACAATATTTAGTTTGGTTCAATGGATAGCGATTGCTTATTTTTCAGTTTTACTTACTCCGATTTTTTCTCAATTTGTTGTAAGCAATTTTAAATTAGATATTGTTATATTAGATTTTGTATATAGTCATTCCGAAATATTTAATAAAGCGGTTTCTATAATGACTGATGAAATGTTACATAGTATAGTTTTAAGAGTGATAAACGTTTTGTCTATTGTTGTTTTATTTATTTTATTAAAAATACTTTTTTCAATTGCTTTTTCTATATTAAATAACATTGTGAAATTACCGATATTAAATGAGATTAATAAAATTGGCGGAATTATTGCGGGAATGGCGGAAGGAATAGTTATTACTTACTTGCTTATGTTGGTTATAAATTGGTTGCCGATTTCTACATTAGAGCCGATAAAAGTTGAATTACCTAATTCAAAGATTGGCAGTACGATTAATTCTTTTGTACCAAATGTTACTGACGAGATATTTGCATATGTAGGTAATCTAGAGTTAATAGATAAAGATTCGAGTGAAGGGAAGAAATAAAATTGGATAAGAAATTAGAAACTGAAATAATAGCGTTTTTAAAAGAAAGATTACAAGAGAAAAGGTTTAAACATTCTCTAGGAGTTATGGAGATGGCGCAAAAACTTGCTAAACATTATAATGTTAACGAAGAAGAAGCGCAAATTGCCGGATTACTCCATGATTGTGCTAAAAATATGTCTAATGAGGAACTTGTGAAATATTGCCAAGATAATGGTATAGAAGTTGATGAAATAAAATTACAGTCTCCGGGTATTCTACATTCTGATGTTGGAGCTGATATTGCGAAGAAAAAGTTTAATGTTAGTGATGAAATAGTCGAAAGTATACGTTTTCATACTTTAGCGAATGAAAAGATGACTGATTTAGATAAGATTTTATATATTTCTGATTTGATAGAAGAAGGAAGAACATTAGAAGGATTAGAACCTATACGTGAAATGGCTTTTGTTAATCTTGATAAAGCTCTTGTTATGTCGCTTGAATACTGTATGGAAAATGTAAAACAAGTAGGTAAAAATATTCATCCTCAAAGTATAGATGCGTTAAATGCGGCTAAGGAGAGATGTAACTAATATTGGAGGTTTTAGCTTTGAAAGAATTTATAAAATTGGTTGTTAAATTTGTGCTGATATTGTTTGTATTTGTGGGGATTGTGTTTGGTTCTGTAATTTTATATGCGAAAATTTCCGGCAAAGAACTAGGAGATTTAACTAATATTGGGGAGGAAGGAAAAGAAGATAAAGAGACGAAAACTGTTTTAATTGCCGGTCTTCATCCTGATGGCCCTCTTACTGACTTTATTATGTTAGCTAAATATAATCCTAAAACCGGCAGAGTTAATGCTATGTCTATACCTAGAGATACAAAGGTTGTAGGTACTGCTGATGGAAAGATAAATTCTGCATATGCTACTAAAAAACGAGATATAAGTTATTTAGAGGAAAAAGTTAAAGAATTAACAGGGATTTCGGTAGATAACTATGTTTTATTAGATACCGGAGCTGTTAGAAAAATGGTAGATGCTATTGGCGGAATTCCAATGGATGTACCGTTTGATATGGAATATGATGATAATGAACAAGATTTACATATAAATCTAAAAAAAGGTTACCAGGTTTTAGATGGTAAGAAAGCGGAACAATTTATAAGATTTAGAAAAAATAATGACGGTTCTGGTTATCCTTTGGGAGATGTCCAAAGGGTTGAAACACAACAAAAATTTATTAAAGCGGCAGTTGCTGAAGTGTTAAAACCTGCTACTTTACTAAAGATCGGTGATTTGATAAAACTTGGATTGGAGTCTGTAAAGACGGATATTACGTTTGGTGAGATTTTAGGATATTTAGATGATGTTAAGAATTTTGATACTTCTAAACTTAGAATTGAAACATTACCCGGAGAAGGTAAGTACATAGATAATATTTCTTACTTTGTACATGATGTTGAGAAAACCAAAAAGCTTGTTGATGAATTATTTATAAATGATGATGTGATAGAAGATGATGTTACAAATGACGATTCAGCTATAACTACTTCGGCTTTAAATACTACAACGGAAAAGAAGAAGTCTGAGATTAAAGTTGAGGTGTTAAACGGAACTACTAGAAATGGTCTTGCGAATTCTGTTGCTACAAAATTAAAAGAAGAAGGTTATAATGTTACTAAAATCGGGAATAATGGTAATACTGACAGTATAAAAACTACTATAATTAATAAAACTGACAATGAATATGCTAAAGAAATAAAGAAGTTTTTAGGTAAAGGCACTGTAAAAGAGGAATATGACAGTAATTCTAAAGTAGATGTGACTGTAATTTTGGGAAGCGATTATTAATGAAAAAATTTTTCAAACGAATTTACATAAATAGCTTGAATAAATTTTTAATAAATGATAGAATTAAACGTAACGTTTTTAGAGAGGGATGGTATTGTGGATAAAAACATATCGAGTTTTATTAATTTCTTGCAAAATGAAAAAAAATTGTCGGATAATACATTACAATCATATAGAAGAGATATTGACCAATATATGTCGTATATAGATAGTAATAATTTAAATTTTAAAAATATAAATAAAACTAATATTATAACTTATTTAATGTATTTACAAAAACAAGGTAAAGCTACTTCTACTATTTCGAGAAATTTAGCGTCTATTCGTTCTTTTTATCAATATATGGTTAGGACGAAAGAGGTTGAAGAAGACCCGACTGAAGGGTTAGAGTCTCCTAAAATGGAGAAAAAGTTGCCTAAGGTTTTGTCTGTAAGTGAAGTTAACTTATTGCTTGAACAACCTAAGTGTGTTGATTTAAAAGGGTATAGAGATAAGGCTATGTTGGAAGTTTTATATGCTACCGGTATAAGAGTTTCTGAACTTATTAATTTAAATCTTGAAGATATTAACTTGGAAATGGGATTTATTAAATGTAGAAGTGCTCATAAAGAACGTGTTATACCTGTTGGAACTACTGCTTGTAACGCGATTTCGGCTTATTTGAAAGAAGCTAGAAATGCTATGATTCATACTGATGATGAAACTGCGTTATTTGTTAATACTAATGGTGGAAGACTTACAAGACAAGGTTTTTGGAAAATTATTAAACAATATAAAAATCAAGCTAAAATTACTATGGATATAACTCCACATACGTTAAGACATTCTTTTGCTACTCATTTAGTAGAGAATGGTGCGGATTTAAGAGCTATTCAAGAAATGCTTGGTCATTCTGATATTTCTTCTACACAAATTTATGCTCAACTTGCTAATAATAAGTTAAAAGAAGTTTATCAAAAGCATCATCCAAGAGCTTAAAAAATAGAATGGACTGTAAAAACTCTAAAATTTCATAAAGCGAGTTTTTTACAGTCCTTTTTTAATTATACAATGATATGGAGGGAATATAATGAAAAGAGTTATTTTAATAGTTATGGATAGTGTGGGAATGGGAGAGTTACCTGATGCAAAAAACTTTGGAGATGTAGGAACAAATACATTGATGCATGTTTCTAAAGCGAAAGGAAATTTTCAGATACCTAATTTAATTAAGTTGGGAATTGCTAATATAGAGGGAAATGCAGAACTTGGAAAAGTAGAGAGAACTTTGGGTATTTACGGAAAACTTAGTGAAAAATCTCTTGGTAAAGATACTACTGTTGGGCATTGGGAAATGTCGGGAATTGTAACGAAAACGCCTTTTAGAATAAATCCTAATGGAATGGATAAGGAGTTTATAGAAGAATTTGTTAGAGAAGCAGGATTAGATGGTGTAATCGGAAATGTTGCCGGTTCCGGTACTGATATTATGAAAGAATATGGGGAAGAACATTTAAAAACGGGAAATCCTATTGTGTATGTCTCTCCGGTTGATAGTAATTTTCAAATACTTGCGCATGAAGAAACTTTTGGGCTTGAAAGATTATATAAAATTTGTGAAGTAGCAAGGAGATTGTTAAAGGGCGAAAGGGAAGTGGCTAGAGTTATAGCTAGACCGTTTATTGGAACTAATAAAAAAGATTTTGAAAGAACATCTAATAGACGAGATTATTCTATAAAACCTACAGGTATAAGTATGTTAGATAAAATTAAAGAAGCCGGGCTTACTGTTGCTGCTGTTGGAAAGATTGAGGATATTTTTTGTGGAGTTGGAATTACTGAGGCTGTACATACTAAAGGAAATATGGATGGAGTTGATAAGACTTTAGACTATATGAAAAGTGTAAATAATGGGTTGATATTTACGAATTTAGTTGATTTCGATATGAAGTATGGACATAGAAATGATGCTTTGGGATATGCTAATGCTTTAGAAGAATTTGATGCGAGAATTCCTGAGATTATAGAGAATATGAATGACGAAGATTTACTTATGATTACAGCTGACCATGGGTGTGATCCAACGACTCCGGGATGTGATCATACTAGAGAATATATACCGCTTTTAATTTACGGAAAAAATATAGATGGAAACAGGAATTTTGGAGTAAGACACGGTTTTACGGATATTGCTGCTACTGTGTTAAAGTATTTAGGTGTAGAGGAAATAGGTAATGGGGAAAGTATTTTGTAAATGTACTAGTTAAGTTACAACTTCTTTTTGACGATAATCAAAACGAGTAGTTTTAATTTGAGAGGAGGTTACTCTTATGTTTTTACCAAAAGTTGAAGTTTGCAAAATGGCTAGATCAAGCCGTTTGTACGATTTTAAAATGGTAAAAAATGTAAATGGGGGGGGGTAATCCAGTTATAGAAGAAAATAGTGAATAAAAAAAGGCTAAGGCTTT
>CAYYWT010000013.1:14372-20811 GCA_964475435.1 uncultured Eubacteriales bacterium | reverse complement strand
GTAGATGCACGCTGAAAATGAGAAGTGATATTGAAAAATATTGCTTCTTTTTTTGCTTTTACAAAAAATATTGATTTTTGTGTATCAACATATAATGTTAACAACAGAACTCAACACGCCTCTTAACAATGCGGACCAGGTTGAGTCATTTTTTATTTAAATATGCGATATTTTAATAGCGTTCTTGACTGCAGAACAAAAATTCGATATGATTTATATGTATTTATTAGATGAATTAAAGTAAAGAGAGGTGAAAGTATGAGTAAAAAGTTAGTTCAGACAAGTATAAATGTGAAAAACAATATAATTAGTGTATTAAGAGTTGAAAAAGTAGATTATATATCATTAACAGATATTGCAAAGAGCCAGAATGCTAATGATCCATCTTTTGTAGTGAAGAATTGGCTAAGAAGGATTAGTACATTAGATTATGTGGGTTTATGGGAAGAATTATATAATGATAATTTTAATTTGGTCGAATTCGACCAAATTAAAACTGAGTATGGTAAAAATTCTTTTTCGATGTCCCCATCTCAATGGATAAAGCGTACGAATGCGATTGGAATAATATCAAAAGCTGGAAGATATAGTATAGGAACATTTGCACATCCGGATATTGCATTTGAATTTGCAAGTTGGATTAGTCCAGAATTTAGATTATATTTAGTAAAAGAGTTTGAAAGATTAAAGGCAGATGAGGCTTATCAAAATCAAATAGAATGGTCGGTAAAAAGAGAACTTTCAAAAACAAATTATATAATACATACAGATGCAGTAAAAGAAAACATAGTACCATTACTCACAGAAGAGCAAAAGAAATATGTTTATGCAAGTGAAGCTGATGTGCTAAATGTTGCATTATTCGGAATGACCGCAAAAGAATGGAAAAATGCAAATCCTAATTTAGAAGGAAATATGCGAGATTATGCAGATATACTTCATTTAGTTGTATTAATAAATCTTGAAAATTTGAATGCGGAAATGATAACAGATGGTATAGAACAAAAAACAAGAATAGAAAAACTTAATAACACTGCAAGGAGACAGATAAATATTCTAAGGGACAGTAGTGGCATTAAAAGACTTGAAAAAATGGAGAATGAAGGAGTTGAGAAACTTACACAATAAATATAGAGTTTTTTATTTAATTTTATAATTACTTGACTTTTGTGCTTACAAATTGATATAAGGAAAGCGTGAAAGTTAAGTGAGAATATAGAAGTACAATTACTATTGAATTACAAGGTCATGCATCTATTTGGGGCGACCAACACATTTGAATTTTATTCGGACTAGAAATAGTCCGTTTTTTTTTCTGTAAGTTAATCAAACTAATAATTAAAATTTTTATGAGAATTTTGGTTATATGAAGTTGAGTTTCAAATTAAAATTGTTTATTTCTAGCTTTCTACCTAAAAAATAAAAATAAAAAAGTTTATAAACTACTTGCATATATAAAATTTAAATATTATACTAAGTATGTGTTACGCTAGGTGGGGGATTAGCGGTCTCTTGAACCTGAAATCCGCTATAGCAGGGCCGAATGCTTATTTGAGGCTTTTATTTTGAGTTTAGATTACTGTATTTTTCATGTTGACAGTTTAAGTCTTATTCGATAGAAAACCACGAACCCCGTCAGGACCGGAAGGAAGCAGCGGTAAGTGTCATTTTTTATGTGCTATAAGGTAGCTTAAACCGAGTGGAATTACTGCTTTTTCTTACTTGTTTTAATTGTCGAGAATAGGTTGCGTAGCCATTAATTTTTAATAATTTAAGGGGCTGATTATCATTAAACTGCGTAAATTGAATTCCAATTTAAAGTTTTGGTTGTTCTTTTCCTTATCTGTTCCTACGATTATAATAATAGTATTAGGTGGTTTGTTAATAAATAATATTAATTTACTTAGTCCCGTTTCGTCGTATTTATTGTATGCCGGAATTGTTTTAGCAGGTTTCATAGATATAGCAGTTACTTATTCATTATTTGCACGAATTCAAGACAGATTAAGGCAATCTTATATAAAAATAAGCGATTGGACTAATAAAATAAAGTCCGGTGACTTAACGAATAGACTAGTTTTTTCTAAGGATAGCGATTTATATTATATAGCTGAATCTTTTAATGCGATGAAAGATGCGATGCAAGAATTAATAGTTGAAAATGAGAATAAAATTCAAGAATTAAACGATAAAAACGAGTTGTTAATTAATACGAATAAAGAATTGTGTGCGTCTTTGGTTAATGCTATTGAAGCTAAAGATAAGTATACTTTGGGACATTCTGAAAGAGTGGCTGATTATTCTGTTCAAATTGCTAAAAGGCTTAATATGTCTGAGGCTGAAATAGAAGATATAAGGGTTGCCGGAATGTTACACGATATAGGTAAGATTGGTGTGCCTGATGATATTTTGAAAAAACCGGCTAAGCTTACTAATTCGGAATATGAAGAAGTTAAAAAGCATCCGGCGATAGGTAGTTGGATTCTTAATACTTTGGATTTACCTGAGAGTACGATGAATGCTATAAATTACCATCATGAGAGATTTGATGGTAAGGGCTATCCGCTTGGATTGAAGGGGAAAGAATTATCGTTGGCGACTCAAATTGTATCTTTGTCCGATGCATATGATGCGATGACTTCCGATAGACCGTATAGGAAGGCTATGACGCATAATGAAGCTATTGCTGAATTAAAAAAATGTTCTAGTACTCAATTTAACCCTGAGTTGGTTGTGTTAATTGAAAAAAACGGTTTTGCTGCTACCAGTTATGATTGTGAGGTTTCAGCGGAGGCTATGAATTAATTAGATATTTAAGAGACGGTAAAGTGTATATCGTCTCTTTTTCTTTGGAATGGGGGATAAATATGTCACAATATATAGCGCTTTATAGGAAATTTAGGCCTACTACTTTTGACGATGTTGTTAGTCAAGAACAGGTTATTAAAGTATTAAAACATCAAATTCAAAATAATCAAATTGGTCATGCGTATCTTTTTTGCGGGAGCCGTGGAACCGGTAAGACTTCTACTGCTAAGATTTTTTCGCGTGCTATTAATTGCCAAAATCCTAAAAATGGGGAACCGTGTAATGAATGTGATGTTTGTAAGGGGATTTTATCTTCTTCGATTACTGATGTAATGGAGATAGATGCGGCTTCTAATAATAGTGTTGATAATATAAGGACTATTCGTGAGAATGTTATTTATGCTCCTACTTTAGCTAAGTATAAAGTTTATATAATTGATGAAGTTCATATGTTATCTACTAGTGCTTTTAATGCGCTTTTAAAGACTCTTGAGGAACCGCCGGAAAATGTTATTTTTATTTTGGCGACTACTGAACCTCATAAAATACCTATTACGATATTGTCACGTTGCCAGAGGTTTGAATTTAAGCGAATTACGAAGGAAGATATTGCCAAAAGATTGAAAACTGTTTGTGAGAAAAATGAGGTTAAGGCTACTGATGAGGCGTTAATGGTTATTGCTCAGGCTGCGGATGGAGCTTTAAGAGATGGTCTTAGTTTACTTGATCAAATTATTTCTTCGGGGGTTAACGATATTACTGAAGATATTGCGCGTGAACTTTTGGGTATTACTAAGTCGTCTGTTACGTTTACGATACTAAATTGCATAGTGAATAAAGATATTTCGACTGCGATTTCGACTGTTTCGGATGTTGTTAATTCTGGGAAAGACATAAAATATTTTGTGTGGGAAATAATATCTTTGGCGAGAGATGTTTTAGTTTACCAAGCTACTCATGATACGACTTTGATAAATAATTATTCTTCATTGGAACAAATTGAGGCTCTTGTTTCTACTCCAAAGGAGAAACTTGCTGAGATAATTACTTATTTTTCCGAGTTGGAAAATAGTATAAAAAGTACGACTTTTCCGAATGTTGTGTTGGAGTCTGCATTAATTTCGTTTATTTCTAATGACGGAATTTGTAAAACGCAAACTGTACAAGTTTCGCCTCAACCAATGACTAATACGGTTACAACTAATACTACTGGTTCTAAGTCTTCGCCGGTGACAATGTCTAAAGTTTCGGATAATGTTAATCAAGCTCCGGTGAGTACTTTTTCTCAAAGCGGAGAGTGGAAAGATGTTATAAAACATTTAAGAGATTCGGGTAAAATGTCGTTATATGCGACTTTGGTTTCTACTACTGCGAATATTTCGGATAGTAATGTGACTATTAATTTTTCGCAAGCTTTTGGGAAAACTGTTGTTGAAAAGTCTGAAAATATGGCTACTTTAAAGGATGCAATAAGTTCTGTTATAGGTAAGGATTTAGCGGTAAAATGTATAGTTAATGGCGTAAATAGTACGCCGGATAGTGATGTTACTGAAAATACCTTGCTAAAATCCGGAATAGATGTTAATATTGTATAGTAAATTTTGAAATTTTAAGGAGGAAATGATATGAAAGGCGGATTTAGTGGATTTCCCGGAGGAAATATGAATAATTTGTTGAAACAAGCTCAAAAATTACAGGCTGATATGCAAAAGACCCAAGCTGAGCTTGAAACTAAAGTTTTAGAGGGGAGTTCCGGTGGTGGAGCAGTTGTTGTTACAGTTACCGGTAAAAAAGAAGTTACGGGTATAAAAATTAGCCCTGATGCGTTAGATGATGCTGAGATGCTTCAAGATTTAGTGTTGACAGCAGTAAATGATGCATTACATAAGGTAGATGAGTTAACTTCTGCTGAGATGCAAAAGTTTAATATACCTAATTTACCATTTTAATTGGAGGAAGTTATGGACGCTTATTCAGCACCGATTGCTAATTTAATAGAAGAGTTTGAGAAGCTTCCCGGCATAGGTCATAAGACTGCTTGCCGGTTGGCTTTTCATATTTTAAATCAACCGGAAGAGAGAGCTAAAGAGTTTTCTAATGCGATATTGGAAGCTAAGGCTAAAATACATTTTTGTAGTGTATGCGGTAATTTGACTGATTCTGAACTTTGTCCGGTTTGTAAAAATGAGAAAAGGGATAAAAACGTTATTTGTGTTGTGTCGGATGTTAAGGATTTAATTGCGATGGAGAAGACACATGAGTTTAAAGGAGCGTATCATGTTTTACATGGCGCTATTTCTCCTATAAATGGGATAGGGCCTGATGATATAAGGATTAAAGAGCTTATTTCAAGGCTTAATTCTGATGTAAGTGAGGTGATTTTGGCGACTAATTTAAATGTTGAGGGAGAAGCGACTGCGATGTATATTTCGAGACTTATAAAGCCAATGGGAATTAAGGTTACTAGAATTGCTCATGGCATACCTGTTGGAGGAGATTTAGAGTACACAGATGAGGTTACGCTTACTATGGCGTTAGAGGGGCGAAGAGAACTCTAAAAGCACGGAGTTTAGTTGATTTTAGAGTAAAAAAGTGGTACAATATTTATATATGAATAAATTAGTTTGAAAATAGCAAACCATACGAAAGTATGGGACGCAAAGCTAACGAGACTAAAGTAATTTTATTTACTATGTCGGTCGGGTTGCCAAAACATAAACAATATGAAAACTTAATTGGCGACTTGCTAATTAAGTTTTTTCTTTATAATTTTGTTTACATATTAAAAAATATAGTATTTATGCTAATTAAGACCAATGTTTCAATAAAATTAATATAAATAAAGCTTTAAAACGAAAGAGAATATAGAAATCTATTTTTATGTTAAAAAGGAGTTTTTTATGGTGGGTATTATTCCATGGAAGGTAAAAAGAATAACTGCAAGTTTTTTAGCCGTTTGCGTATTTGCGATGGCTGTTTTGCCGTACGGAAATATTTCTTTTGCCGATACTTCGGAGAATGAGACCGTGAGTATAGATGAAAAGGTAGTTGAAAATAATTCTGAAACTAATGAAAAATTAATAATAGGAACAAAAGAAGGAAATGTAACTGTTGAAGAAAATACAGAGCCGAAAGAAGAAATAAAAGATGAAGAAGGTACAGAACCGAAAGAAGAAATAAAAGATGAAGAAGAAAGTACAGAACCGAAGGAAGAAATAAAGAAAGAAGAAGAAAGTACAGAACCGAAGGAAGAGGTAAAAGAGGAAGAAGAAAGTACAGAGCCGAAGGAAGAGGTAAAAGAGGAAGAAGAAAGTACAGAGCCGAAAGAAGAAATAAAAGAGGAAGAAGAAAATACAGAGCCGAAAGAAGAAATAAAAGAGGAAGAAGAAAGCACAGAACCGAAGGAAGAGGTAAAAGAGGAAGAAGAAAGTACAGAACCGAAGGAAGAGGTAAAAGATGAAGAAGAAAGTACAGAGCCGAAAGAAGAAATAAAAGAGGAAGAAGAAAATACAGAGCCGAAAGAAGAAATAAAAGAGGAAGAAGAAAGCACAGAACCGAAGGAAGAGGTAAAAGAGGAAGAAGAAAGTACAGAACCGAAGGAAGAGGTAAAAGATGAAGAAGAAAGTACAGA
>CAYYWT010000013.1:0-14272 GCA_964475435.1 uncultured Eubacteriales bacterium | reverse complement strand
AAGAAGAAAGTACAGAACCGAAGGAAGAGGTAAAAGATGAAGAAGAAAGTACAGAACCGAAGGAAGAGGTAAAAGATGAAGAAGAAAGTACAGAGCCGAAAGAAGAAATAAAAGAGGAAGAAGAAAATACAGAGCCGAAGGAAGAAATAAAGAAAGATGAAGAAGAAAGTACAGAGCCGAAAGAAGAGGTAAAAGAGGAAGAAGAAAATATAGAACCGAAGGAAGAGGTAAAAGAGGAAGGAAGTACAAAATTCGAAGAATTAGGAGAAATGAGCGACGAGGAGTATATAAAGTTCTTTGAAGAAATGAGCGAAGAAGAATATATGAAATTTCTTAGCGAGTATGGAGAAATAAATATTCTTGATAATGGCCCCACAGTGGAAAATTTTACCGTTAAGGTTTTAAGGGGTAATGAAGTTAATACAACTGGATATGCTAAATTAGGTGATACTTTAGTTTTAGAATATACGGCACAAAATTGTACTGAGGATTTGACAGTTATATTTAATGGAGAAGATAATTATGTTTTGAAAGATTTAACTGATAGTACTGATGTTAAGTTACAAAGTTTAGGAGAAGATAAATACAGTTTAAGTAAAGTATTTGGAGAAAACGATACTACCGGTCCTATTAGTATTAGTTTTACTGATGGAAATTTACAATGGAATGTTTCCATTAGTATAGTTTATGACATAGAATGTCCTACTTTATCTCAATCTACTCGAATTGAGTATGGAAGTTTGGATAGTAAAATTGCAACAATTTATGATACGCCTAGTGATAACTGGGGAATTGCTGATGTTAGTATATGGATAAATGAAGAATGGCAGTCAATTAGTGGAGTTAAGAATAAAGAAGAGTTTTCATATGTAGTGAATGCTAAAGGAACATATAAGATTAAAGTTACTGATTTGGCTGGAAATTCTATAATTAAAGAAGACATTGAAATTGCTGGTGGAAATGTAGGGGCAATTGTTAGGAAACTTCCTAATAAGATTACATATATAACTAATGAAGATATTTCACTTGTAGGCGGTTATTTGAAAGTTACTAATACGTTTGGAGAAACAATACAAGATGAAAATGGGAAATTGGTGTGCTTTTGTGAAGATGGGTGTGAATGTGAAGTAGATGGAGTTTGCACGCCGACAGAAGAATGCTCAAAGTGCGAGTATGTAATTCCTATGGAATTAGCTCTTATAACTGCAGTGAAGGAAGAATCGACAAATGATAATATAACTAATAAAATTGTTAAATTAAGGTACGGAACTTATGAAACTTCGTTTGAAATTAGTGTGGAAGATACAAATAAATATAATATAAATTTAAGCCCTAATTCTGGTAATATATCTGATGATGAAAGTATAACTGTAACGGTTGAAGTAGAAAAAGTTAAGGGTGAATATGAAGACATAACGAACATGTGGTATACTTGGTCAACAATATCAGATAATATTGGAAAAGAAGTATATACAGCTTCCTTTGGAGAGGATATAGGAGTATTTAGTTATGAAGATATAGAAGGTTCTACTAAATCGTGGGAATATGATGAAGTAAATGAATTTTATAAATCAGGATATATTGGTTATGGTAAAGATGTAAAAACTTCTTCTAAAAAACGTATAATTATAGATACAAATGACGAAAATGAGGTAAAAGATAAAAGTGGAGTTATATCATTTGAATATAAAACTAATTCACCTAGCGATGATATGCTAAAAGTTTCTATAAATGGCGAAGAAGTGTTAACTCGTGATGGAAAGTATGATTGGAAGGGTTTCTCTAAGCAAGTTACTAGTAGCGACGGAAAATATATAATTGATTTAAGCTTTGAGAGAAGTGGTGCAACTTCTGGTTCAAGTAAAGACTATGTAGCGATTAAGAATCTTACTTTTACAGGAGAAAAGAGATGGAAAGCTTTGCCGGAAGATGGTAAGGTTACGTTGTCTGATGAAAATGCGGTTGGAATAAATAATTATTTACATATAAAAGTTGATAATGCAACTGAAAGTATAGTTAAATGCTCCGGAAATTTTGAATATAAAACAACTCTTACAGGAATTGCTATTCAAACTGTTCCTGACGTTACGGTGTATTATGTAGATGAAAGTAAGTCACAGGAAAGTATCAATGTTAATGGTGGAGAAATAACTTTAAAATATAGTAAAGGAAATAAAAAGATCCCAATTTCAACTGATAATAACGTAATTAAAGTTAAGGCAAGACCTATAAATGATATAATAGTTTCAGCTGAAGAAACTATATCGTCTAATAAATGGTATGATTACATAGATTTAAGAGGTTCAGGAGTTTGGGATATAAGAGTTGCTTATACAGATAATGAAAGCGGAATAACATATGAGGGCGCTGGTTTGACATTTTATGATTATTATACGATAACAGTTAATAATCAGGAAGAAAGAAGTACAAATGTTAATTCTCCTAGTGTAGTTAAAGGAATGGTACCTGTAAAATGGGTAGAAACAGATAGAACGTATTATGAATATAGTTTAGATATTGATGGTCAGATTAGTAGGAGTGAAAGTACGAATACTGAAGGGTTTTGGTTAACTACTACTGAAAATGATGTAGAATGGTATGATTATAATACTCAGACTAATAAGATGATTTGGGCAAATGTGATGTTAAAAGATGAGATAGAAATAAGGGAAGTTCCTGATCCGAAGGATAGTAAGTTAACATTAGATAATTTAGCCGGAAAAAGAATAGATGCTCACGGAAGTATGTTTGTATGGATTCCTAGATTTTCTTATAAAGATGTAACTACTGGTTCGAAGTTATTTGATATAAAATGGAGCAAGAGCACGACTGATACAGAAGGGTATGATCCGCTTCCGGCTTTTACTTATGAAAATAAAGAGCTTACTGGATTTTGGATGGCTAAATATGAGGCAAGTAAGGAAAATGGCATAGTAGAGATAAAACCCGATAAAGTATCAAATTTTGGAGATATTACGGTAGATAAAGCGTACGAATATTCAGCAAACATTGTAGATGAAGAAATATACGGAATAACAGGTAGTGCTATAAGTCATTTGGTTACTATGTCAGAGTGGGACGCTATTGTTATATTAACTAATAGTAGTTATGCAAGTTTACCGAATATAAATCCAGAGACTAGAGGAGGAAATACACATACAGGATATGGCTATGATGCTTCCGGTAGTGGAAGTATTGTATTTGGTGAATCTGATTCGTCTAGTAAAGGAAGTACAACTTTTAATATGAGTGGTATTTTTGATATGTTTGGAGGAGCTAATGAAATAGTTTCGGTTTACATTGGAGAAGAGCAAACTGATAAGCCAAGTGATATGGAGAGGCTGGAGTCAGTTAGTCTAGATAAAATGAAAGGAAATGAAAATTGGTTGGCTTCTAAGTATACATACCAAGGTAATGATGAATATACTGCATCAAATGGTTTTAAAATTAATATAGTCAGCGATGAAGGAGAAAAATTGTTGGTTATGCGTGGAGAAAATGCCGTTGACGATGTAAGTGAAGTTGGAACTACCAAAGGAATTTTTACTATAACAATAGGCGAATATGATCCAGATGGTTGGGGTATTCCATATGTTGGTTTTAGACCTAGTATTTTAGTCACAGAAAAGTCTACTACTGAACCTATTGAGTTGGAACAACCGTTTTTGAAGATAAAGGATAAAGCTGAACATGCGAAGTATGCCGGAGATGGAGATGTAATAGAACTTACAATTGCATCAACAGATGGTGTAGTTGATATTAGAAACATGAAAATTAATGGTAAAGATCCTATAAATGGCGGAACTTCCAATGAAGTAACAAGTAAAGGATATACATTTTCTTACAAAGTTGAATCTGGTGACACTAATGGGAAAGTTGAGATATCATATGAGTATAAAGCACATAGTGCGAGTAGTTGGAATCCGGGACGTACTGATGTTAATACGATATATGTAGATACTAACGCTAAAAATATTAATGTTGGTTGGGAAAATAATAAGATTACTATAACGGTAAAATCTGATGGCGAAGGAGATTCTGGAATTACAGATATAAAATATGTGAAAAAGACAGATGGAAGTACGCCTAGCAATGATGAATTAGAAAATGGAACGAGTATAGTGTTAGGAGATGGCGGAACTGGAACTATTAAAGATTCAAGTGCGGGAGATTATTACATATACATAAAAGATGAGGCTGGTAATACTACGATAGAAAAAATTACTATTTCTTCAGGCTCTGGAGAGGGAGAGTTTGAAATTAATGACATTATTCCGAAGCTTAAAACTATGGCTATATCTGTTTTAAGAGATGGGGGATATGTTGAAAATCCTTCTCATATCAATCGACTTGAGACTGTAAAGTTAGATATGACTTTTGATCATGAGATTGTAAATAAAGAGGGTAATGCCAGACCGGTTGTTTACATAGCTGGTTCTCAAGTTACGGTTACAAGTGATACAAATGATAAAAAAATATGGACTGCTATATGTAATAGAATTGGAAACCAATACGCATATGAGGATATTCCAATTAGTATTAGTGATTATGAATACTATGGAAATAAAGGCGAAACTGTAAATGAAACTTTTGATGATGGAACTGATGAAAATCCAGGAGTTAAAATTCCTTATGATGGTAGCTTGGTAAAGATAGAAGTGTCTGATCCTGAGATAGGCTATGATGAGTCAGGAAATGTGATTTCTATAGAAAGTGTTATAACTTTTTCCGATCCTGTATATAGATATACAATGAATGGCTATATAATTGAGAATACTGTTATTTCTAGCAGTAGTAATTTAGATGTATCAAGTATAAATCTTACAACTGATAAAATACATATTACAAATACTGATATTACTGCGGATATAAGTGTTTCTGATTCTGATGTGGCTTATAAGAAAGTTGTAAAATTTGAAAATATAGAAGGAACGGGTAATTTTGGATTTAGTATTGATGGAGCAACGTATAATGATAATTTAAGTGAAGTCGAAAATTTTGTTGCTAAGGATATATATGGTAATCCGAATGAAATTTTCACAAGTGGAGGAAATTATAACATTCCTATTTCTGTTGCGACTGTATATGAGGTTATAGTTATTACTTCCCCTGATACAGTTGTTGACGAAACTGATCCGGATAATGTTGTGACTACTCCGGGTATTGTAAACGGCGGTGGCGAGTATGATCCTGGGGATAGCGTTACTATAACTGCGATTCCGGCTGAGGGGTATAGATTTGATAGTTGGACTATTGTCGGAGTGGACGATTTTACTGATTTGACGTTAAATGAACAGACATTTACGATGCCGAAAGGTAATGTTTACGCTACAGCTAAGTTTGTAAAACAGTGGACGGTCGTATTTAAGAGTTATGATGGAGAAGTTTTATCTACTCAAATTGTAGATAATGGAAGTTCCGCAGTTGCTCCTGACGCACCTTCTAGAAGTGGTTATAGTTTTACAGGTTGGGAGCCGACTCCAAGTGATGCAAATTATTTGAATGTAACTTGTGATATGGAATTGGTTGCAACTTATTCAAGAAAAACTTATACGATTACTGCGTATGCCGGAAGTAATGGTACTATTACTCCTTCCGGTAATGTGAGTGTAAGTTATGGTTCTAGTAAGAGATTTAATATATCTCCTAATAATGGATATAAGATATTAGATGTAACGGTAGATGGAGAAAGTGTTGGAGCTGTTACTACGTACTTATTTGAAAATGTAACTTCAAATCATACTATTTATGTTACTTTTACCGAGGATAATGAATACGAATTAGAGGGCGAATGGTATTATGATAACATTGAGGTAGAAGAAGGCAATGTTGAGTATGTATTTAGGAGTAGGGAGACTTTGGATGCAAATGAAGATGCGAGTGCTGTTTTGATTATCGAGAGCTTGCATCGCGTTAATGTAAGTTTTGACTACATCTTAAATGGCAGAACTGATGCGATGTTTGGATTTACTATTAATGGAGAACCTTTTAGGATAATAGAAAGCTCGGATACTTGGACTGAATTTAACGAGACATTTGAACCGGTAGATGGGAAAATTGTTATCGGATTAACTTACAGTAAAGGCGAAAATCCTACTGAGGACGAAGATTTCTTGGATTTAGCGGCTATTAAGAATTTAGTCGTTGAATAAAAGCGGTTATTTAATGCAAAAAAAGAGCTGTAAAAAACTCATTTTAAGTTTTTTACGGTTCTTTTTTTTCTTCTTTTTCTGTTGATTCTAATTCGGAAATTATTTTGGCTTTTTTCTTGGATTTCGGAGGGGTTATATCGAAGTTTTTATCCATTTTGTTGTCTTTTTCTTTTAATTTTTCCATTTCTTCCATTATGCATTTCCCGGCGAATAAACACCCTTCTTCGCTTGAGAATTGTTTTACATATGCATCTCCGTTTAGTTTGGCTGAAGATGCTAGTTTTAAGGTATTTATGCAATGAACATCTCCGTCAACAGTTCCCTCTAAAATAAGATTTTTAGCATTTACTGTTCCGAGTACGACTCCGGTTTCGCCGATTAATACGTTTCCGTCTACGTCGATGGAACCGTTTATTTTTCCATATATTTTTAAACTTCCACTGGTTTTTAAGCCACTTTCTATGACGCAGTTACCTGATATAACAGTTTCTTTTTTGTTTATTTTTTTTAAGAACATATAAAATCATCCTTTCTAATATTACCGTCTACATCATACTAAATGTTGCCTAAATATTCAAGTGAAAATTTTGTGATTTTTGTGGAAAATTTCTGTACAATATGATAAAGTATTATTGGTGAATGAGGTTTTATGAGAGGACTGTTCATTTATGATGATTGAATTTTCTAATGTACATAAACGCTATGAGGGCGGTGTAGAGGCTTTATGTGGCGTTAATCTTAAGATAGATAAAGGTGAGTTTGTGTTTTTGGTAGGCCCTTCCGGTTCGGGGAAGTCGACTTTGCTTAAATTGATGATTAGAGAGGAAGAGGCTGATTCGGGTACTATTTTCCTTAATAATTATAAAGTCCATAGTATGAAACCGAGGTATGTACCTTTTTTAAGGCGTAGTATCGGTATTGTGTTTCAGGATTTTAGATTGCTCCCGGATAAGACTGTTTATGAGAATATTGCTTTTGCTATGCGTATAGTGAGAAAACCTGCGAGGTATATAAGGAAACAGGTTCCTATGCTACTTAGTTTGGTTGGACTTAGTGCTAAGTCTAATAGTTATCCTCATGAATTATCCGGTGGGGAACAACAAAGAATTGCTATGGCGAGGGCTCTTGCTAATAATCCGTCTGTTTTAATTGCGGATGAGCCTACCGGTAATCTTGATCCTGAGAATGCTTGGGAGATTATGAGGATTTTAAATGAAATTAATATGAGAGGAACGACTGTTGTGGTTGCGACTCATGCTAAGGATATTGTTGATACGATGAAGAAGAGAGTGGTTGAGCTTGAAAAGGGAAAGATTACGAGGGACCAGTATAGGGGAAATTATTAAGCTCTAGGAGGTTAAGAAAGTGGGAACACTGTTTTATTTGATTAAACAAGGTTTTGAGAATGTTTGGAAGAATAAACTTATGTTTGTTGCTTCTGTTTTGATAATTTCTACTTCTATGATAACGCTGGGGATTTTTTCTATTGTAGGGGAGAATGCGAAGGCTTTTGTTGATAATATGAAGGCTGATCAAACGATACTTGCTTTTTTGGATGAAGATGTTGAGGAGGCTAGAATTAAAGCGATTGAGAAAACTATTTCTGAGATAGCCGGTGTTGCTGATGTTACTCATGAAACTAAGGAAGAAGCTTTAAAAAATGCTCGTGAACAGTTTTTTGACGAAAGTACGATAGATTTTACCGAGGGTTGGGAAGATAATAATTTGTTTACTGATTCGTTTGCGGTTAATGTTAATGATTTGACTATGGCGAATGATATTGTTGCTAAGATTGAAGCTATTGATGGTGTTAGGAAGGTTAGATTTGATGAAAGTGTTTTTTCTTATATAAATAAAGCTTCCGATGCTATTCAATTAGTTGTTATGGTTGTGTTTGTTTTATTGGTTGCTGTTTCGTTATTGGTTATTTCTAATACGATTAAGTTAGTTCTTCATTCTAGACGTAAGGAAATTAATATAATGAAGTACATTGGAGCTACTGATAGCTTTGTAAAGACTCCGTTTATTATTGAAGGAATTATTGTCGGGGTTGTTGGTGCGTATCTTTCTTGGTTTATAATTATGCCGATGTATTCAGGTCTTCAAAATTTAGTGGCTGATTCTGCTTTGAGTTTTCCTTGGGTGGATTTGAGCCAAAAGATTTTGTATACTAATTTGGTTATTGGAATTGGAATTAGTTGTATTGCGTGTATGATTTCTATTAAAAAGTATTTGAAAGTTTAATATTTTTGACAAGGATGTGGGATACTTATGAAAAAGGTTATTTCAATTGTGACTGCGTTGTCTGTTTTGGGTAGTTGTTCTTATGTTTTTGCGACTACGGAGGATGAGCTTAAGGCTAAGCTTGATAAGAATAATGATGCGATTGAAGCGAAAACGTCTGAGATTAATCAGGTAAAAAAACAACAAAAGACTTTGCTTGATGAGATTGAGGAATTGGATGCTGAGATGAATAAAGCTCAAAAGGAGTTAGATGATATTCAGAGCCAGATTAATTCGTTAAATAGTGATATTAAGAATAAACAAAAAAGTATAGAAGAAGCTAATAAGAAACAAGAGGAAGAAGAAATTTTACTTCAAAAGCGTGTTAGAGCTATGTATGAAAATGGCGATGTTACTTATGTGAAGATGCTAATGGATTCTAGCAGTGTTTCGGATTTTATTAAAAGATGTGAGCTTACTGATAGAATGGTTGAGGCTGATAAAGAATTATTTAATAGTTTAACTGAGCTTAAGAATCAAATTAATAAAGAAGTTGCTGAACTTGAAGAAAGTAAAGTTGTTGTTGAGGCGGCTAAGCGAGTTGAGAGTGAAAATAAGCAGAAACTTGCTACTTCTCGAAGTGCCAAGGATTCTAGAGCTAAGTTACTTGAAAAAGATGTTGCTGAACTTCAAAAGCAACTTGATAGAGAACTTGAGGAATCTCAAGCGATTGAACGTCAATTAAGAGAACTTAGCGGAACGAGTACAGTTGTTTCTAAGAATGAGGATTTTATTTGGCCGGGAGCTTATTCTAAGGTTATTACTTGTAAGTATGGTCCTAGAATTCATCCTATTACTAAGAAAAACAGTACCCATACGGGTATTGATATAAGGGCGGCTCTTGGTACAAGCGTTTATGCTGCTGCGTCGGGAACTGTTATAAAGGCTTGTTATAATACGGCTTATGGAAATATGATTATTATTGACCATGGTAATGGACTTTCTACTTTATATGGTCATGCTACTCAATTACTTGTTAAAGTAGGAGATACTGTAAATCAAGGAGATACTATTATGAAAGCCGGAAGTACCGGTTATTCTACCGGCCCTCATCTTCATTTCGAGGTTAGAAAAAACGGAACTCCTCAAGATCCTAAGAATTATTTGGATTATACCGGCGTAACATTTAAATAAAAAAGATTATTAAAAAATTAGGAGAGAATATGAAAAATAAACGTATTACTTTAATAGGACTTATATTTTTAGTAGTAATTACTTCAATTACTACTTTGCTTTTATCGGGGATTTCTAATGTTTGGCTTATGGGGAAAGTTAGCGGATATACGGCTGATGAGATGAAGTTTATAAATAAGCTTATGGCTTCTAAGGAACTTTTAAGCGAGAATTTTTATGGAGAGATAACTGACGAGATGATATATGACGGAGCTATGTCCGGAATGTTTGAGGCGCTTGATGATCCATATACTTCTTACTTGGATAACAAGAAAAATCAAGAGATGATGGAAATAACAGAGGGAAAATATGAGGGGATAGGAGTAGTTATTTCTACCAGTTTAGTTGAAAAAACGGATATTACTATTGTCGGTATTGTTAAGGATTCGCCGGCCGAGAAAGCTGAACTTATGCTAAATGATAAAATTATTGGAATAAACGGAGAAGATTGTAGTAATTTAACGTTAAATGAAGTGGCTGAGAAGATGAAAGTTAAGGCGGGAACTAATATTGTTCTTTCTATTAATAGAGATGGGAAATTAATTGAGAAGAATGTTATGACTGAGGAAATTGTATTTAAAAGTGTTTATTCAGAGAATATGGACGGAATTGGGTATATTGAAATTTCTTCTTTTGATGAGCATACTTCTGATGAGTTTATTGAGGCTTATAATAGTTTAAGAGCTGAAAATATTAATGGTTTAATTGTTGATGTTAGAGATAATGGTGGTGGAATTTATGATGAGGTAATAAAAATTGCGAAAGTTCTTGTACCAAAGGGATTAATTGTATATACTGAGGATAAAGATGGGAATAGGAAGTCTGATAATTCTGATGGAGAAGGGTTAGATATTCCGCTTGTTGTACTTGTTAATGAGGAGTCAGCGAGTGCGTCTGAGATTTTAGCCGGTGCGGTTAAGGATAGAGGATGCGGTACTTTGGTTGGTAAAAGGACGTATGGAAAAGGTGTTGTTCAGGGCTGGTATATGATTGGCGATGGAACATCCATTAAGATTACTATTGCTAAGTATTTTACGCCGAGTGGGGTTTGTATTCAAGGTATTGGAATTGAACCTGATGTAGAAGTAGAGAATACGAGTGTGTATAAGGATTTACAACTTGAAAAGGCGTTAGAGTTATTGAAATAGATGGAGGATAAAAATGCAACAAAGTAAGGGTGCTAATAGCGGGAAATTTTCTATGATTAAGAAAATTAATAGTAAAAATATTTTAAATATTATTAGGAAACGTGGACCTATTTCTAGAAGTGAAATTGCCGAGATTACGGGGCTTACTCCTGCGACTATAACTAATATTACGAGTGAGCTTATTGATAATAATTTGATTATTGAAGGCGAGTCAGGGGATTCTAGTGGTGGAAGAAAGCCTATAATGCTTAGAATAAGATGTGATTATTATAGGGTTATTGGTGTTTATTTGGGGTCTCGGAAAATTAAAATTATTGCGTCTGATTTAATGGCTAATACTAAGTATAAAAAGGAAATTCCGTATGAGAAAAAACCACTTACTGTTGATGAGGCTTTGGAGATTATTAAAGATGAGATTGTAAATATTAATCGTAAGTATTTGGCTAAAGGGAAAAAGGTTGTTGGTGTTGGTATTGGTATTCACGGATTGGTTGATAGTAATAAGGGAGTTTCGATATTTGCGCCTAACCTTGGTTGGAAAAATGTTAATATTGTTGAGGAGCTTGAAAAGGCTACTAATATTCCTGTTTATATTGATAATAATACGAGAACTATGGGACTTGGCGAGAGATGGTTCGGTACAGGAAAGAATGTTTCTAGTTTCTTTTGCTTAAATGTTGAGTATGGTATTGGTGGAAGCTTATTTATTGCTGATAATTCTTTTTCTGGTGCGTCGTTTGGTGCCGGAGAAATCGGTCATACGACAGTTGATGTTAACGGAGAAATTTGTAGTTGCGGAAATAGAGGATGTTTAGAGACTATTGCGTCTGTTAAGGCTTTGACTAAGATGGCGTTTGAAGGATATGAAATGCATAAAGATTCTACTATTTTTGCGGAGTGTGGAGAGATTAATTCTGCTGATGATATTTTACCGGAGATGATTTTTGAGGCTGCAAGAATGGGGGATGAGTTTGCGGTAACTTTGATTAAGCGAATTGGTGAAAATCTTGGTATTGGTATTGCGAACATTATTAATACTTTAAATCCTGAGCTTGTGATTATTAATGGCGGTATTATTTCGACAGGGGAGATTTTACTTACGCCTATAATTGAAACTGTAAGGAAGAAAGGATTTTTGAATTCGGTTAATGCGACGGATATTGTTTTATCTAAGTTGGGAAATGTTGCGTATTTAAAGGGAGCTGTGGTTCTAGCGACTCAACATATTTTCGATAATCCTGAGTTGGCGAAAAAATAGGTTACTGATATTGTAAAATGTTATGATTTTTGTAAACTTTTCACAATCGATTTTTCTACAAACTCTTTAATTCTTTTAATTTTTCGTTGTAGCCGATTACGACTACAACGTCGTTTTTACTAATGATTGTATTTGCATTTGGGAAAACGTTTGGTTCGCTTGAGTTTGGCTCTATTGCGATTATATTTACTCCGTATTTATCTCTTGGTGATAGTTCGCCAAGAGTTTTGTTTACCCATTCTTTTGGAGCTGTTATTGATGCAATGCTGTAATTTGCGGATATATCGACTAGGTCGTATATATTTTTATGACTTAAAGAGTGTGCAAGTTTTTTGCCCATATCGTATTCGGGTAAGACTACTTGGTCAGCACCTACTTTTTTTAAGATTTTAGCGTGAAGTTCACTTTGAGCTTTGGCTACAATATATTTTGCACCGTGTTCTTTTAGCAATACTGTTATCATAACGCTGGCTTCTTGGTCGTCTCCAATTGCAACGATACAGCTATCGAATGTTTCTACACCGATTGATTTTAAGAAGTCCTCGTCTGTTGAATCTGCTTGGACGGTATGAGTTAAATAAGAGGCTGCTTCGTTTACAAATCTTGGATTTTCGTCTACTCCCAGTACTTCATAATTTAATTCTGTAAGTTCTTTTGCACAACTTTTACCGAATTTCCCTAAACCTATAACTAAAAATGATTTCATATGTTAACCCTCCAATTTTATATATCTAACCAACGGATATTTTTCCGTCAGAATATTTGTAAGTGGACTTCTTTATTAATTGCTTTTGAGAGAAAGCAATTACCATTGTAAGCGGTCCTATACGTCCTAAAAACATCATTAAAATTAATACACATTTTGATAGTGTATTTAAAGTTGGCGTAATTCCGGTAGACATTCCTGAGGTTGAGAACGCAGATGAAGCTTCATACAAAGCATCAAAAAACGGAATATCGTTATTATTTGAAAGTATTACAAATGTGCCTAGCGAAATTAACAGTAAAGCTAATAAGAAAATACACATTGATTTAAAAATTGTTTGATGCGGTATGTTGTTTTTCATTACTTGGACGTCTTCTTTACCCATCATAAAAAATATTGCAGTTAAAATCAATATTGAAAATGTTGTAACTTTTATTCCGCCGGCAGTTGAACCCGGTGCTCCGCCTATAATCATAAGAATTATTGTGAGTAAATTTGTACTAGGCGTAAGGTTTTTTCCGTTTATAGAAGAAAAACCGGCAGTTCTTGGCGATGCAGAATTGAAGAACGAATTTACAAGCTGTAAAGATAATGGCATATTTCCAATTGAGCTTGGATTATCAGATTCAAACACAAAAAATAATGCAGTACCAAGTACAAGTAAAATTCCTGTTGAAATTAGAACTATTTTTGAATGTAATGTATATTTTCTAAATGCAAATTTATTTTCCCAAATGTCTTTCCATACTACAAAGCCAAGTCCACCAATTATTACAAGTAGAGCTAAAGTCATTAAAACAACTGTATTATTGGCTAAAGAAACTACACTTTGGAATTGGTAATTTTTTGTGCCTAAAATATCAAAACCCGCATTGCAAAACGCTGACACGGACAGGAATACACTTTTCCATATTCCTTCTTTAACACCCCATATCGGGTAAAATTCTTTTAGCAACAGTATAGCACCTATAAATTCAATAGATAATGTAATAGCTAAAATTTGAAGAAACATATTCGCAGTCTCACTAAGAGAGGGACTGTTGATAGCCTCTTGCATAGTAAGACGTTCTTTTAAATTTATTTTTTTCTTTGTAATTAACGCAAACACAGAGAATAAAAACATTATTCCCAGTCCGCCTATTTGGACTAACAATAGAATTATTCCTTGACCAAATCCGGACCAAGTAGTAGCGTTGTCATATAAAAGTAATCCATTTACACACACAGCAGAAGTAGAAGTAAAAAAAGCATCAAACCAGGATATTTTTTGAAGTCCTGCGTGGGAAATTGGTAATTTAAGTAAAATAGTACCTATGATAATAGCCGACAAAAATCCGAGTATGATAATTTGTGACGGAGTTATTTTATTCCTAATTTTAATACTTATCGGTAATTTCATTAAAAATTATACTTCCTTTCTAAAGTAAAAATCCGGGATAGTAGTTTCTATATAACAATAGAGAATAACTCATTTTATAAACCAATTGTTACTATTTGGTCTACTTGTTTTAAAAAGATAATATCATTAGTTTAAAGAGCGAGTTCCACAGTT
>CAYYWT010000012.1:0-20816 GCA_964475435.1 uncultured Eubacteriales bacterium | reverse complement strand
GTGAGCTATATATATTTTATCTTCATCAATTGTTACCGTTAATTTAGGTCCGCCAAGAATTATATTTCCGTCTTCGTCGGTCCATTTGTCGAATTCAAATCCATCGTCTGGATATGCGTTTATTGTTATCTTTGTTCCGTCTTCTACAGTTATTGTATCCCTCGGCCTTGGGGCCTCATCATTTATCGAAATATCCCCATTTCCGTCGCCTTTTACTATTACATCATAATATGTAGTTTCAGCGTCTTCTTGAAACCATGCTGTTAAAACATATTTATCATTAGGCATATTTATTATATCTTTTGCTCCATATTTTGATACTGTTGGGAGCGTTCTTTCACCTTTTTGATGTTCCCAAAAATAAAAATCTGCTCCATCATTCGCTATTGCCCAAATTGGATAGAACTTTCCGGGAATTGCATAATCAGTACCACCTATTGCGATTCCCGGTCCCCAACTTTTCGTAATAAGCTGCTCATAGTTTTCCTGCGGACCGACCGGCTTAAAATGTACAAAAATTATATAATCCTCTTGGACATCAGCAATGGTTAATTTATCATCACTTCCGATATCTTTATTTTCTTTTACCAACTCCCAAAAATCTACAGAGTAATTTTCATCAGGTTTCGCTATAATGCTTATATTGTCACCTTTGGCTACGTTAGCATATATCTCCCAGCCTTCTTGACCGTCATCATATTTTCCGCTAAATTGTACTTCGCCGTTTCCATCACTATATACCGTTACATTATATCTATCAGTAGGCTTAAATTTTGCTATTAATGTTAAGTTATACCCTGGCATAACAACTGAAAGATTTTCGTCCTGTTCGCTATACTTCCTTCCATCCGTCTTATACCAACCGTCAAATTCATATCCTGCGTTAGCCTTTACTGATATTGTAAATCCATCTCCTATCGGCGATGTTTTTTTAGTATAATCTTTATAATCATCAGTAATTCCGTTTATTCTTACTCCTCCGGTAGTTGGTGCTCCTTCGGCTTTTAATGTTAATGTGTATTCTTCTTCAGTATGTGGCGGCGGTGGAGTTAAATCAAAATAAATTTTATATCTATCTCTTATACAACCACAGTCACACTTTACATATGCATATCCGTATAGCAAACCACTTTTTTCTACACGATTTAAACCGGCTCTACTAGTACTAGCTAAGATATTATTGTAAACGTCCAATGCTCCTAAATTTAAAAGCGAGCTACTTCTTGCCAAATTAGCTCCAGAACTACTATCACCATATTTCCCGTCGTCTTCCTTTAATTCGCTAGGAACTAATTCAGTTATCTCATAGGGTTCACTAAAATCAGTAGAACCAAAATTTTTTTGTTTTCCGCTTTCATAAGTACTGGATAAATTACTAAACTGAACCGAACTCCTACCATTTACCCGGAACCCTTCAAATGACATACTTACATTATGATATGTATCGGTAAATTTAGGGGTAGATGCCTCATAATCGTTATAACTTCCACTTGCTGTACACTCTCTAATGCTTCCAATTGTTTCTTTACACCAATCGCACACATCATAATCATAGCCACCACAAGACCATGTTCCTGTTACTGGATTATGAATAACACTGCCGTCTATATGCCCCTGACCAGATAAACGAAATTTACTTCCAACATTAAACGGATTACTTTTCCTATATTTTTCACTAGTGTTTATTTTTGAATAAAACTGCCTACTAATAGCTGTAGCCTTTTGACCTACATCACTATGCCCATGGTTGTGAATTTCCACTTCATGAGTGGATGGATGTGTACATGTCGGAGTTGGTTCTAGAGTTGAACTAGAACTTATACTTGGTGTTGAAGGTGGATTATTCAATTGAGTAGAAGGAGAAGATATAGGAGTTGGACTCGTTACTTTTATCGACTCCCATATTTCATAATACCACGTGCAATGAATCTCCTGTTGTTGCATTCCATCCTTATTACCACAGAAATGAGTCACAATCTCTGAATCCGTCTTTATTCTTTTATACTTTGTACCGTCCGGCGTTGGATCTTTTTTAAAGGAAGAAGCGCAATTACATTCCGGTACAACCTCATAATCTCCATTAGTATAATGATTAACATGACAAATTCCACAATGCCAAGCACCATCATGCTTAGAGCAAATAGTATTGTTATGAACACCGGTACTTTGAGCCGTTGTTTCTATCGAACCTTGTGTCCAACTAGTGTACACTTTAATAGTATCAGCAAAAGTATTTTCAAAAAACAAAAAACCAAAAACGACTAAAAATGAAACCAAAAACTTCTTCATAACATCAGCTCCTTCTAATAATAAACGAATTTAACGCTAAATTTGATACATTTGCACGAGTCGCAGGTATAGAAAAATCAAAATCTTCTTTATATTTATCACCAACTATACGGATTTCTTTAGCAACATTTACATAATTATAAGGCCAAATTCCTTCTTGTGCATTTACATATTCTTTGTATCCAGCGACATTCAATAATATTGTTATTGCTTCACTATATTTTACTTTATTATCCGGTTTAACTAATCCATTTCCATAACCATTTATAATTCCATTCTCATATGCATAATTTATAGACTTATATGCCCAATGTTCTTTAGGTAAATCTACAAATGGGTTATTTTTCACTTCATAATTAGAAAGTTCAACATCTAACATATTCAAGGCTATAGAAGTAAGCTCCGCCCTTGTCAATGTATTTCCCGGTTTAAAAGAACCATCCGGATATCCTGAAATTATGCCATATGAATTCAACATTTTAACTGGCAACTCATATTCAGTATTTTTAATATCTTTAAACTTTTCTACGGAAGCCGAAATAGCTTCATTAGGCAACTCTAAATACTTAGCTGCCAACAAATTATTATCTTGCGTTATAGTTATAAAAGCCGTCAAAGGCGGTTTATCTTCCGGGACTTTTATTCTAAAAGACACCATATATTCAGTAGCAACTATATCGGATTTATTAATATATTTCTCTAATAGCTCGTTCGTATCGTTCCTGTAAACTCCTGTTAAAACTTCAGCATTAGTTAAATTTTTGCCATCCGACGAACCTATTAAATTATAAAATATTTTTAATTCATTATTCACATCATTATACAAAGTATTAATAGATGAAACTTTTGCAGTCGCACCATTCACAACATACCTAAAATAGTACTCACCGGAGACAAGATTTCCACTTTCATCTAAAAATCTTACTTTTGTATAGTATGATTCCGGATCCGTCATTACTGGTAAATTAATTTTTATCTCTTTAGTTTCTCCGGGCTTTATCGTTATTTTATCATTTCTTTCTATAGCTACAGGGTTACCTTTTTCAAAGTAAGGTCCTCTCTTATATATTGTACATTCCGGTATTAACGTAATACTTTCTTTATATGTAGATTTAATTTTTATATAAGCATCAGGCACTTCACCGCTATTCATATAAGGACCGGAAAGTGGTGCTTCAAAATTTTTTATTTTATAATAATTCGCCTCATCTTCAGCCGAGATAATATACTCACTACCTTTGCCCAATTTTAAATATTCTACGTATTTTATATTTGTTACCTCAGACGCATTGTTTGTAACGATTACCCCTAAATTGTATAACTTATCAGGAATACTTGGAATATCAATTTCAAAAGCAACAATTTTATCTTCTAATGGGTTCAGCGAAAATTCCTTAGCATCAGTACTCGCATATGCTTTTCTTATACCATTTCCATATTCAACACAATCCGAAGGTATTAAATAAAGAATATATTTCTGTTCTGGATAAAATATTTGGCTATTATTTTTAACTCTAAAATATCCAGAAATCTTATGTTCAGCAACATTATATAACTCAATTTCTTCAACAGAAAAATTAGTTTTACCAACTGAACCATACGACACGGTTGAAAAAACAATCACACTCCAACACAAGCTCAAAAGTAACATAATTTTTTTCATTTTCTCATTCCCTTCTTTTATAATAAAAATATTACACAACAAAAAGACTAAAGCCATATGCTTACGCATAAAGCCTTAGTCTTTTACTGCCATTTTCTTCTATAACTGGATTACCCCCCCCCATTTACATTATTTACCATTTCGGAAATGTGTAAACCGCTTGGTTTAGCCATTTCATGCACTACAACTTTTGGTAAAAACATAGGGTAAGCCTCCTCTCAAGTTAAAACTACTCATAGTTTTATCGTCAAAAACAAGATTTAACTTAACAAATCCGCAAAAATATTCGGTTAAATCTATTCAATATACGTTTAGTCAAACTAAAAAACGTTCTGTTGTTACAGAATCCTTTTTAATTTATTTCATCCTTTTCATTCATTTCCTGACCAAGGTAAGCATTATATATGTATTCAGTTTCGTCCTCCAAGATAATTCGCCATGCTGGAATCGCCTCACCCGATAAAACAGTTTTATCTATTTGACTCATCTCCGGAAAATATCCCAACTCTAATTTTTTTATCACTATATTTTCAATTTTTTTATCTCTCACAAAATTACTCAATATTATCGGAAATGATAATATTTTTCGATTCCTTCCTATAAATAAATCTTTTTCGTTAGCTACTTCATTCATAGAGATAAATTCAGGTCTTATATTTTCGCTATTACTTATCCTTATTTTCCGCATATACCCTTTTGCTTCAACTTTATTTAAGTCAAAATCACACTTAATATCTCTAGTTTCCAATACTTTCTTTATAGATTCTATGCTTTCCGTATTAACCGTAACAGCTTGATTTTTTTGGTAAACTTTATAACCTAAAAAACAATTTAACAGCAAAAAAGCTAAAATAAGAAAATTTTTTACCCATTTCCATTCCATTAACTACCTCTCTCCAATCATCTACCCGTTGCAGGAACTACCACAACTTTTTCAACATCTTTTTGCAAATTATATTGTCCAACCCAAGACGGATAATAACTTCCATCGTTTTCTATATCATAAATAAATCTTATATCAGATATATTAACTTTGCTTCCATTAGCAACATTAGTCAATAAACTATCTAAAATATTATGAGTAACCTTAGATACATAAGCTGTTTCATTATCTCTTGTAATATCAACTAGTTTTCCCTTAAAATATCTTATTTCACCATTTTGTACCTTTATCTCCATAATACAGTTACCACTATTACCAACGAGTGTATTCGGAAAACCTACTAATATTCCATCAATTGCAACATAAAATTCAAATGTATATATGTCTTCACTTTTCGTCGCACTCAGCAAAAAGAAATCTTCAAAAACTTTCATATCATTTATAAAATCCAGTGCTGTATTAAAATCCTTGCTAACAGAAGTTTCTTCCTCGATTGCTTTTGCATTATTGATATATTCAACAATTCCATCAGCTTCTAATTTTATCGAACTTTTATCATCATTAATATAAATCTTTCCGTTATCATTAGTAATAAACTTTGCAAAGTCAGTATTATCAAAAATACCGGCAACAAATTTTTCCATAGCATACTCATCATTATTTTCAAAATGTTTCTTCACATTTATCTTCGTTACCATATCACGTTTATCTTTTTGATTAATAATCGGAAACAATACATTTTTAGAACCCGTAACACTTTTATCATTGTAAAACTTACTTATTCCCAAGCTCTCAAACGTAACATATTTTACATCAGCCTTTATATTTTCACAACTTTGCATAAAAGTTTTTATTTCATCATCTTCACCTTTTAACAAAACTTTATACAAACTTCTTTCGCCGTCATCATTTTGCATTATATAAATCGTATTTCCATTTAAAGACTTAGTTATAGAAAACTTTTCAACATTATTAAAAGCCTCCGAACCTTGAGGCAAATTCGGAATAGATAAAGCAAGCACTTCCTGATCTACAGGACCGCCAAATTCAAATATTATCGACTTACGATTAATCAAGTCATCCCATTCTTTAACCTTGCCCGTAATTATTTCAGAATCTTCATTCAAACTAGCAAGACGACTTTTTAAAATATTCCACGCATCTTGATTCATTTTATCTGAATTATAAAATACCCACTTGTTTTCATCAGGATTAATAACCGTAACTTTATAAGGAGCAATTATTTCTTCATATATCTTAGAATACCCCTCTTGATTTATTTTTGCCATAAAAATATCAGGGATTTTAGAAATAGCCAAAGAAAGTCCCTGGTAATTATCAAACCACAGACTTCCCGTTAAAATTAAACTCGATAGTATTAAAGCAGTCAAAATTATTGACTTTAAATTTTCAACTATACGCATATTCTACTTATCTCCATTTAAGGTTTTATCACAATAAAATCTCTTATATTCATAACTTTATATTCAATAGTTTCTTCCGGTTCTTTTTCTTCTATCGATATAGTTCTAAATTCAGTTTGGTACTTTGAACCGTTTTGAGCAAAAAACATAATTCTATTTCGACTTTTAGGAGTAAATGTCAATGTAAACAAAAACAATCCAGAATCCCCAACAACACTAGTTATTGCTTCATTATCCAACATCATCGGTACATATAGCATATCATCATACTTTTCATACAAAGTTATTTCCGTTCCAGGTTCAGCAACACACGAAATAATATACGAATCCGAATAATTAATGCTTTCCTTTTCTTCAGGATTTACAATTTCCATTATACTCGAATTACTCCCTATATCTTTAGGTAAAGATTCATAGAACGCAAAAGATGTATTATTTATGGAACACATTATTAAAAATAACAATGAAATAAAAAACACTTTCCTCATCAAACTCATTCCTTCCATCAATATAATACATCAATATTGTTACAAAACAATTACACGCATTTTAATATTAAGTTAATTTGAATCAGAAATTTTATACTCAGCTAAAGCTTTCTTAAGCTCATTTAACAATTCATTTATTTTTTCTTCATCTATGTCAAATTTCTCAATTTCCTCTTTTAACCTCTCCCTTTTTTCTTCTAATTCCTTAAAATCGTTTAAATACTCGTCTTCATTCTGCAAATTTTGTTGCTTATTTTCCTTTATCTCAATAGTAGAATCTCCAACTATATTGTTAATAATCTGAGACTTAGAGTTTTTTATTTCTTTTATAGAGGAAATAAGCATATTTATTAACCCAACTAATATAAATATCGAAATAATAAGTAAAATACATATTTTTTTAGCAATATCTTTTCTATCCAGTTTTATACTTTCCTCGTATTTATTCCTTGTATATCTATCTCCTGTATATGAAGTATAATTAGTTTCAGCATATCCGTATCTATCATAATATGTGTTTGAATTGTTAGGTTTATATTTTACATTATAATTTTTAGCTGTTTGATAATGATAACTACTTGAATTATTATAATTGGTATTTGCCTTTTGTTCAGTTTCCTTATAAATTCCTATTTTTTTATCATATTCATTTCTACGAGTTATATCAGATAATGTATCATATGCTTCATTAATTTGTTGCATCTTTTTTTCAGCAATGCTCTTATCTCCCTCATATGTATCAGGATGATACTTCTTAGCTAAATTTCTATACGCTTTTTTTATTTCTTTTTCACTGGCATTTGTAGATATATTCAATAATTTATAATAATTCAAACTCATTCACTTCCTTTAACAAAGCACTCATTAATATTTTATCATATTTTTTAGAAAAAAGCTTGAATTTTCGTAAAAATTATTATATACTTTTTTAGTACTTGCTGATGTGATGGAATTGGCAGACGTGCTTGACTCAAAATCAAGTTCCGAGAGGAGTGTGGGTTCGACTCCCACCATCAGCACCAGGGTCGAAAAAACGGGTTACAAAAATGCTTGTAACCCGCTTTTTAATGCCATTTTTCAAAGCAAAATCAGTTTGCGATAATCGGTATAAATAAAGTGGCTTTGTAAACTAAAATAATATTATTAGCAATTTGTATAGTTGTTTTGTATACTTTCAAAAAATATTTTTAAAACTTAAATCCTTAGCTATGTTTAGATAAAAGCTCTATTCAGATGTTGTCGCAAACTGTATAATCCTATAGAAGAAAGGGCGTAAGCCCATAACCGACACGAAGTGTCGGACGCAGAGCGAATATGCTCCTAGAGTTCCTCTAGGAGCATATGTTGTATATAAATTTATCACTTACTTTATTTTTACATTGCTTTAATTACGCAAAATAGTATAACTAAAAAAATAACTACTCCTATTATAATAAGATTATCTATTTTGTTTTTTAGTGTATCTATTTCAACATTTTTTGCTTTTAAGATTTTTTTATAATAATTATCTTTTATTTTTAAAGCATTATAAGCTTTCTCATTTTCTTCATTTAGTTTTTTTATTTGCCTACTTAACGATTTTATTTCTTCTTCTTTTATATCCAATTTTTCTTCTGTTATATATAATTTTTCTTCTGTTAATTCATCTATTTGGGAATTTCTTTTTTCAAATCCGATTTTTTTATATTCTAAATATTTATCAATCATCATTTTTATATGTTCTTCTAAATTTATATTATCAAATCTTGTATAATCTGATTCCGGTTTTAGAAACCATATCGGTAAGTTCATTTCGCTTAAAATATTATATACATTTTCATCCCTTACTTTTCTTTCATATTCCTCGTGTGTTTTATCATTTACTTCTATTACTAGTACAGGTTTATAGTTATCTTTTTCACATACAAGGAAGTCTACTATTTTCCATTGAGTATTGTTGTTTGTTTTGAAATTCCTTTGTATGATTGAACGAATTGATATTTGCGGAAAAATAATATATTTTTCGCTTATACATTTTTTTATTTTTTCATATACAATCCTTTCGTTTCTTGTCATTAATGATTGATTAATAGGAATTACCATACACTCTACCTCTTTCTGTACGCAATTAGCATTTCTTTGTATTTTATTAATTCTTTTATTTCTTCTGATGTTAAACCATCTGTCAAATTTTCATTATGAGGATTATTTGTTCTACCCATTAAAAAATCTGTTGTGACATTAAAATAATTAGCTAACTTTATCCATATTTCTTTTGTAGGACTTGATTTTTCTTGTTCATAATTGCTTAAGTTTTGTTGACTGGTATTTATTATTTCTGCAAGTTCACTTTGTTTTAAGTCAATATCTTCTCTTAAATCTTTTATTCTGTTCATTGTTATCACTCCTATATTTTTATATTACAAAATATTTTGTATAATCTATTGACAAACAATTAATATTTGTTTATTTTAAACTTGTACAAAATATTTTGTACAAGTTATCACTTCAGTTTTATAGGTGCACATATAAAACGAAAGGTATAGCTCAATAACTGCATTGGCAGAAAAAAGGAGGGATTTACATGCGTTGTAAATCAATAGTATATGTAACTGGAGTTCGTAGAGGTAAAGGACAATTTGACGACGGTCGTCAATGGTCTAATTGTAAAGTAACAACCATAGAACCATTATTAGCAGATGACCCTAACATTAAAGGCTTTAAGGTTCAAGAGAATAAATGTAGTTCTTACGATATGTATGAACAATTTTCTACTGTTCCGGGAAAATATGAAGTTGAAATTGAAATGGGCGAAAAAACTAATACCATTCTTTCAGCAAAATTTATTAGTGATTTCCCTATTAAATTGTAGGTGGTTATATGGAAGAACAAGTAATTGAAGTTTCTAATGAACTTTTTAACTACTTAGAAAATCTTAGTTATTTACCAGAAATAACAGGTTTATTGTATTTAATAGCTGGTTTTCTTTTATTTCTTATAATAAAAGAACTTTGCTATTGGTCTTATAGATTTTTTAATATGTTTTTTTAATGATTGATAGTTAATCTCTACGGAGCTTTCTATAAATTAGTAGTTTTCGTTTTTTTTCGAAAACAGAAAGGAGAATTCTTATGTCTGAGTCTGGAGCAGTTTTAAGTAAAATTGTTACTGGTGAAATGCTTGGTGGTGTTCTTGGTGAAGTTACCGGATTACTTCCAACAGTTATTCCTGTAATGATTTCATTCTTGGCTTTAAGAAAAGGTATTTCTTTCTTAAGGGGAATTTTAGCAAGTGCGTAAACCTTTCGCAGATTTGCAGGGGAATAGATTTTTTTCTATTCCCCTATTCTTTTATTAAGGTGGTGAAATGATGAAAAAAGTTTTAATGATGTTTGTAATGAGTTTTACATTACTAGTAAGTTGTAGTTATGCTTTGGAGTTTAATTCAGTTCCTTATCCGGAAGCTTGTACGTATACTCTTTTTACAGCAACAGAAGATAAAAATGATTTTATAAATACTTTTCAATCTGAGACTGGTTATACTCCAGATCAGATTAGAAGCATTAGTGAGTATAAAAGTAGTTCTGATTCTGAGCTTTTATCTGCTTATACTACTGCTATGAATACTCTATCAGCAAAAGGTTATCATTATGTTTATGGTTATCGAAATGGTGCTATTTGTCTATTAGTAAAAACATCTGAACGTATTGATATTGGTTATTTCAAGTATAATTCCTATCCTTATACTGCTTTCTTGTTAAATGAAGGAGATTTAATCTATCGATTTGGTTCTAGCGAACAATTATTTAGTTTCGATTCTTCCGGACTTTTTATTTTTCAGTATGTATCAACTTATCATAATTCTAAAGTAAAAAATTTAACTGACGACCAACGTTATGTTTGGACTAGTTCTCAAGGTTATAAGTTTGAACCTACTTTGTGTAATGCTGTTGGAGAGGTTTCGTCTGGTGGAGATAGTTCTTATACTCCTACTTTTTCAGATGATGAAATAGCCGGTGTAGTTAATACTTTTATAAATTCTGAAGATTTTATAACTTATCGTTCTTCTGGATATGACGACTTTTTTATAACTTATGATAATAGAGCTGAGCAGTATTATGCTTATCTTTATAAGTCTGCGTATGACTTAAGTATGGTATACGGAACATTCGACGAAAATGGTAATTTCGAACCCAATGGGTTGTCTGAAGGCGAAGGCTATAATATTTTCTGTAGTTCTGATAGTTCTAATTTTTTGAGTGATTTATGGAGCAATATAAAACGTATATTTCAACCTTCTCAATACTTATGTTTTAGAATTAATTCTGTTATTAATAAAGTTCATTATATAGCTACATATTCGGATAATACTATGTTTAAGACTTCTCAGATGATATTCACTACATCTGAGCGAAGTATAGTTTATTCTACTAAAGATATTAAATTGATTGTAAGAGATGGTGAAAACACATTAGTTGATACTGATAACTCTTATACAAAAGATGTATTAATTGATTCGTCTACAGGAGAAGAATATCAATTTGAATTGCCTTCTACTCCTGTATCTGAGACTCCTTGGGAACGTTTTGTATCAGCTATAACTTCAATTCCTAAAAGTATTTTAGATGGTTTGAAATCTCTTTTTGTACCTGATTTAAGTTATCTTAATTCTACTTGGGAAAAGTTTAAAGAAAAAGTTGGATTTATCGGACAAGCAAAAAATGTAGTTAATGATATTACAAACAGCATTGAATTAAATCCGCTTGAACCGCCTAGTATAACTATTGATTTAACTAAAGCTAATAGTAAGTACGATTGGGGGACTAGCTCTATTGTACTGGATTTATCCTGGTATGTACCATATAAACCCGCTGTAGATTTCATTATTATATGTTTTAGTTATGGTTTTTTCTTTTGGAATTTATTTAGAAAGTTACCTGATATTATTAATGGTGTTTCCGGTGATGTTCCTATGATGTCATATCAAGCAGAAAGAGTTTCTAATAATTCTAAACGTGAACGTATAGGTTTTTGAACTAAATAGGAGGTAAATTATGGTTTTTACAGGTATTATTAATTTTATACTTTCAATAGTGGATAATATCTTAGATATTATTCCTGTTGTTAATATTGCTTTTAGTGGAGAATATTTTGAAGGATTTTTAGGATTTATAAACTTTTGTACATATTTGTTTCCTTGTTATGCATTATGGCCATTACTTAGTATAGTAATTAGTTTAACTTTTTTTAGAATTGGTGTTTCATTATTAAAAACGATTTGGTCAATATTACCAGTAGTTTAAAAGAGGAGTGATAAAAATGATTGAATTTATAAGTAATAATTGGTTAGTTATATCATTAATTTTTGGTTGTTTATATGTGATTTTTACTTTAATTGAAAAAAGGAGTGGTAAATAATGATAAAAATAGATAAAGATGAAATTGAAATAACTTCTGGAGGAGATCCTAATATTATTATAAATGAAGTTTGTTTTTTAATATTTTCTGTTTATCGTTTTTTTCAAATAAATTTTCCTAATATGGCAGTTTATTTAAAGGATTTTATTGAAATTATGGATGAATCTTGTTTTGAAATTCTTGAAGAAACTAATATTAGAGTTCGAAAGGATGTTTAACTATGAAATTTATAAGTGTTTTTTTAAGTGTCTTTTGGACTTTGTTCAAAATTCCTGTGTATATTGTCTTAATTAGTTTAAGCATATTAACAGTAAGTATATTTATTCAATACATCTATTTAGTTAAATTCAAGGGATATAAGATAAAGAAAAGTACAAGGCAATCTTTAAAAAAGCCTAACTTTTTATATCAACTATTTGTTGCGTTTCCGCGAAGATATGCTAAAGATTTATTACAACGTGAGCCTGACTTCTTTCGTTATCAAGGACTTCATATATTTTGTGGAGAGCAAGGTTCGGGAAAAACTATTGCATTAGTTGAATTTATGATGAGAATGCAGAAAGAATATCCTTCTGCTAAGGTTATGAGTAATTTTGGTTACTTAAATCAAGATTCCGAACTTACTCATTGGAAACAACTTTTAGATTATAAAAACGGTTTTAAAGGTGTTATTGTTGGAATAGACGAACTTCAAAATTGGTTTAGTAGTAATGAAAGTGCTAACTTCCCTGTTGAGATGTTAGAGGTTGTTACACAAAATCGTAAAAATAGACGCGTAATACTTGGAACAAGCCAAGTTTTTACACGTCTAGCAAAGCCTATTCGTGAACAGGCAACTTTAATTTATGAACCTATTACCCTTTTGGGTTGTTTAACTATTGTACGTGTAAAAAAACCTATTCTTGATTCTACGGGGGATGTCATTGAAAAGAAATCAAGAGGTTGGTATTTTTTCGTTCATACTGATGAATTAAGAAATGCATATGATACATATAAAGTTATCGAGCGACTTAGTAAGTCCGGTTTTAAGGATAAACAATATTTACCAGAAAATAACATATACGTTGTGAATCAAAATAACAAATAATTATTGTAAACTAGTGCTACCTGTACCCCCTGCTATGTAGCACGGGGGTACAGGTAGTCAGTTTACAATCTTTTATGCAAGTTATAGAGTGGCTTTGAGGTATATTTTACTTTTTTTAACTTTATCTCCTAAAATTTAGGAGATTTTAAAAAGTAATATGTAAACTAGGGGGTATTTTTATGCAACTTTTAGTTGATTATTTGGGTTTTTCCAGTAATGATAATATTTTATATTTTGATTTTTGGCAAGTATTAAGTTTAGATTATCTAGTTTTCCAAGAGGTTAAGCCGAAATTTGGTTATAAAAATGCAATGTGGTATCCTGGTATTACTTTTTATTGGACAAGTAATAAGAAATGGCATTTTGAAATTTCGGGTTCAGGTTGTAGAGTTTTAGAAAGATTAAATAATAATTTTTCTTGGGAAGGTTTGTTTGAATTTTTAAGACCATTTTTAGTAAACAAATATATTCACATATCTAGGTTGGATATAGCTTGTGATGATTTAGAAGGTAATTTATCTTTTAACAAAATGTTTCAACATTTAAGACAACATAAGTATATTTCTAGGGCAAGTTATATTCATTGGACAGAAGGTTCAGAACAAAGTATTTATGTTGGTTCTCCTAAGAGTTCTAAGCGTCTTAGAATTTACGATAAAGCTCTCGAACAAAAACTTGATTGTAAGTGGATACGTGTTGAATTTCAGTTTAGAAACGAAGAAGCACTACAATTTATACTTAATTTATATGAATATGATTATAATTTTAATTATCTTTTTTTAGGTCTTTTAAATAGGACTATTCGTTTTACTCAAACTGTTGTTGATAAAGATAATAAAAATCATTCAAGAGCTAAAATTGCTGATTGGTGGTTTAAGTTTGTAAAAGGTATTAAATTAAATAAGTATTTAAGATTGTTAGGTAAAGAATACAATTTTGATTCTTTAGTTAGGTATATTCAACAATCTTGTGGTTCTTCATTAAAAACTTATTTGCAAATTACCGGTGGAGACATTGGAGGTTTGCTTGATTTATTAAAAGATGTACAAGTTAATCAAAAACAAAAAATATTAATTGATAGTTTGGAGTGATAATTTATGAAAGAAATTTTATATTCAATTTTTATGTTTTTAGGTATTTATTTTATTATAAATTCTCTATATTTATCTGTTACTTTTGTTTATGAAAACCCTGAATTATGTGCAGATAAACTAAATTTATTTTCTAATGTTTTATCTGAAAATCCTATTTTTTTAATTTTGTTTATCTCTTTTCTTCTTATTATTTGTATTAGCTGTATTAAAAATATTATGTTGGAGTGATGATTTTGAAGTTAATAGATTTAATTAATTCTATAAATGATAATAAGTATAATGCCGGAAAAATAAGTGAATCTTCTTATTTTCGTCATCAAGAAACTATAAAGGTTATTTCCCCTATTCTTGAAAACGATATTGAAAGTATAACTCTTGAAGAATTAAGAAATTTTCTCAATTCTCTTGTAGATAATTATTCTGATAGCGTTATAAGTAAAGTTTATATGCAATTAAAGAAAGCTTATAAAGTGGCATTAAAAAGAGGTTATATAACTAAAAATTTAATGGAAGATACTGAAGAACTTCCTAAACCTTGTTCTAGAAAGTCAAAAAGGAAAGTAGAATCTTTAACAATTGACGAACACAGGAATTTAATTAACGTATTACTTAATGAAGAATCTACTCATAAATATAAAAATATAATTCTTCTTATGCTCTATACCGGAATGCGTGTTGGAGAAACTTTAGCTATTAATTATAAAAAAGATATAGATTTCACAACAAATGAATTACGAATTTGTCGTACATTAACTCGTGTTAAGGGGGATATTTATGTTTTAGGAAATAAAACAAAAACCTATAGTTCTACTAGAAATTTTCCTATAACACCAGTTGTATCTAGACTTTTAAGGGATTCTATATTTCGTTGTAAAGGAAATTCTGAAGATTTACTTTTTTGGGACTATAAAAATGATACTGTGATAAATCCCGGCGAAATTAATCATTATTTAAAAAGAATAGCAAAAAAGTATAAAATATGTCCTAAAATTCATAATCATATGTTACGTCATACATACGCTACAAGATGTATTGAAAGTGGTATGCCGGCTGTTGTACTTCAGAAAAAGTTGGGTCATAAAGATATATCTGTTACACTTAATACATATACTTCTGTTTTCTCTAAATTTGAAGATAAAAAAGATGAAGATTTTATAGAATATCTAGTTGCTAATTCTTTAATGATTTGATATTTCCACCATCAGCACCAGGGTCGAAAAAACGGGTTACAAAAATGCTTGTAACCCGCTTTTTAATGCCATTTTTCAAAATAAAATCAGTTTGCAATAATCGGTATAAATAAAGTAACTTTGTAAACTAAAATAATATTATTAGCAATTTGTATAGTTGCTCTGTATACTTTCAAAAAATAACTGTCCCCTTGGCTTAGGAATGACAGTTATTTTTTAACTTAAATTTTCTAGTCAACTGTTCATACGGCTTTATCTATTTATATTAGAAATAATATTTTATTATGTGTCAAATATTATTTGTTCTATGCACCAATTTATCCTTCTATCTATTTCAAAAGATTTTGATTATCAAAATAATCAATACGCATCGAATGACGCACATCGCTTAAAGTCTTATTAGCTACCTTTTCCGCTTTTTCACTACCAACACGTAAAATTTCATAAACTTCCGGTATTCTTTGTTCCCATTCTTTCCTTCTTTCACGAATTGGTCCAAGTTCAGCTTGCATAACATTATTTAAAAACTTCTTTACAGTTACATCTCCTAGTCCGCCCCGTTCATAATGCGCTTTAAGCTCAGCGAGATTTGCATATTCAGGTAAAAATTCAGCAAAATATTCATCTCTGCTAAACGCTTCCAGATATACAAAAACCGGGTTCCCTTCCGTATGCCCAGGATCTTCTTTCTTTAAATGAGTGGGGTCCGTAAACATAGACATAATTTTCTTCTTAATTTCTTCAGGCTCGTCAGATAAATAAATACAATTTCCAAGTGATTTGCTCATCTTAGCTTTTCCATCAATTCCAGGAAGCCTTAAGCAAGCTTGGTTTGAAGGCAAAACAATCTTAGGCTCAACCAAAGTTTCACCATAAACCTCATTAAACTTATGTACAATTTCCCTTGTTTGCTCTATCATTGGCATTTGGTCTTCACCAGCCGGCACATCAGTAGCTCCAAAAGCAGTTATATCCGCCGCTTGGCTAATTGGATAGCAAAAAAAGCCAACAGGAATACTCGCCTCAAAATTTCTCATTTTTATTTCCGATTTAACCGTAGGATTACGTTGAACTCGCGAAACCGTAACTAAATTCATATAATAAAACGTTAACTCAGTTAACTCAGGAATCATAGATTGAATAAAAACACAAGACTTTTCAGGATCAATACCACACGCAAGGTAATCTAATGCTACTTGCATAATGTTTTGACGTACCTTCTCAGGATGTTCGGCATTATCAGTAAGAGCTTGTGCATCTGCTATCATAATATATATATTATCATAATCCCCGGAATTTTGTAACTTAACTCGCTCTTTTAACGAGCCAACATAATGTCCAACATGAAGTCTTCCGGTAGGTCTATCTCCAGTTAAAATTATTTTCTTCATATATTCTCTCCTCCTAGTCGAAATATCTTTATGTCATTATATGTTTTTATGTAATTACTGTCAATACAGCTTTTTCTAACATTTAAACAATAAAAATGGGAATGTAAAAAGTCATTTTTCATTTTACTCTAACTTAATATTACACGTTCCACACAAAATATTTTTAGGAGCGTGGTAAAGTATAATATTTTATGATTTTTTACAATCCCATCTCATTAACTTACAAGCTCATATTTAATCTCTTAATCGTATTATCTTTTCCCATAACTTGCATAATCTCATACATATCAGGCGACATTTGTCTACCGGTTAAAGCCACCCTTATTACATTAGAAACATCACTTACATTTCCTTTATAATTTTCAGGATTAGCCTTGTAGTCCTTATTGTTACTAGCATATCCTGTTTTATCACAAATAGCCTTAATTTTATCAAACCAAGTCTGTTTATCATCCTCGTAATTATACGTTTCTAAAAATAATTTAACAATTTCTTTTCTATCGTTAGCAGAAACTTTTTCGGAAAAATCATACTTACCATCAAATTTGTCATCATAGAAATAAGAAATTTGATCCTTTACATCGCTCCATTTCGCAATATCTTTTCTAGGTTTATTTCCACCCTTTTCAATACTAAATATCTTTATAGCATATTCTTTATCATGAGATAACAATTCAAAAAGTTCTTTATCAAACTTTTTGGCCCAAGCATAAACTTTTTCGTAAACTTCCTCCCCACTCATCTTAGAAACAACATCTTTACTTATATCCGCAAGCTTAACCAAATCAAATAGAGCACCACTTGCATTCATATCGCTAAGTTTCATAGTAAAATCAGTATAAGGAGTCACAGGATTAGCTCTTCTCCAAGGCTCAAAAGAAGAATTCGCTATATTTAACAAATACTCGGTAACAGCAACATTAGGATATCCTTCTTCAAAATAATACGAAACCGCAGCCTCAGGATCTTTTCTCTTACTCAACTTTCTTTTAGTTTCTCCCTCTTTCTTCATAATAGGAGAAATATGAGCATACTTAGGAGGCTCCCAGCCCATAGTAGCAAACATTTGAAGATGAACAGGTATAGAAGATAGCCACTCATCGCCACGAATAACAATTGTAGTTTTCATTAAATGATCATCTACAACATGCGCAAAATGGTATGTAGGAATTCCGTCAGATTTAATAATTACATGATCAATATCATTTTCCGGAAATTCGACCTTACCACGAATTAAATCCTTATGCGTAATTCTTCTGTTATTAACTCCGGGACTTCTCATTCTTAAAACAAATTTTTTACCCGCATTAATTCTTTCCATTATTTCATCGTTAGAAAGATTTCTATCAACTGCCCATTCTCCGTAATAACCGGTTCTAGCCTTAACTGCTTCCTGTCTTTGTCTTGTTAATTCAAGTTGTTCTTCAGTACAAAAACAAGGATACGCTTTACCTTCTTCGACTAACTTTTTAGCGAAAGTCCTATATATATCAGCTCTTTTACTTTGGGTATATGTTCCGTAATTTCCAACATCAGCACCATTTTCACCAATAGCGCCTTCATCAAAATTAACATCAAAGTCTTTTAAACAACTGATAATTTGAGAAACGCCATTTTCAACCTCACGTTTTTTATCAGTATCTTCAATTCTAAGGAAAAATATTCCTCCGGATTGGTGAGCAGTCCTTTCAGCAATTAAAGACGCATATAATCCGCCAATATGTACAAATCCGGTAGGACTCGGAGCAAAACGAGTTACAACAGCTCCTTCCGGAAGATTTCTTACAGGATACATTTCTTCGTAATATTCCGGAGTTTTAGTTACATCCGGAAATAAAACATCAGCTAATTCTTTATTAGTCATATATAACACTCACTTTCTATATATTATACTTCCATAACTACCGGTAAAATCATAGGTTTTCTCTTTGTTTTTTCAAACAAAAATTCTTTTAAAGTATCTTTAACTCCTGATTTAATTGTAGACCAATCTCTAACACCGGTTTCCTCAAATACTAATATTTGTTTTTTCAAAACACTCTTTATTTCCTCAATTAGTACTTCAGATTCCTTCATATAAATGAACCCTCTTGAAATAATATCCGGGCCGGCAACAATAGCACCTGTTTCGTGGTCTAAAGTTAAAACAACAACAATAAGTCCGTCTTGAGATAAATGTTGTCTATCTCTTAAAACAACAGAACCAACATCTCCAACGCCAAGTCCGTCAACTAAAACTCTTCCGGAAGGTACAACACCGGCAACACGCGCACTTTCTTTATCTAATTCAAGTACCTTACCATTACTTAAAATGAAAATATTAGACGCATTCATTCCCATACTTTCAGCAAGTTTAGCATGTTGTCTTAAATGCTTGTATTCACCGTGAACAGGGATAAAATATTTAGGTTTTACCAAAGCTTGTATAAGCTTTAATTCCTCTTGACAAGCATGTCCGGATACGTGGGTATCAGCGATACTATGGTATATAACATCCGCTCCTTGTTTAAATAAATCATCTATTAACTTAGAAACATATTTTTCGTTTCCGGGAATTGGAGAAGCAGAAATTATAACTCTATCACCGGGATAAATCTCAACTTTTTTATGTTCTGAATTAGCCATTTTAGACAAAGCGGCCATAGGCTCTCCTTGACTTCCGGTAGTAATTATACAAATTTGTTGAGGCGAATATTTATTTATATCATCAATATCAATTAACGTATTTCCAAGCATCTTTATATAACCAAGCTTATGAGCAACAGTTATAACATTAACCATACTTCTTCCGCAAATCGCAACCTTACGTTTCGTCTTTATAGCCGAATTTATGACTTGTTGTATTCTATGAATATTAGACGCAAAAGTCGCAACAATTATTCTTTGGTCAGTATCAAATAACTCATCAAACACATCTCCAATTGTACTCTCAGACATAGTAAATCCGGGTCTTTCCGCATTTGTACTATCCGCCATAAGAGCAAGTACACCTTTTTTGCCCAAAATTCCAAATTTCGCAAGATCAATAACTCCACCATCTATCGGAGTATAGTCAACCTTAAAATCCCCTGTATGAACTACCATACCAGCCGGAGTATTAATAGCCAAAGCTACCGAATCCGGAATACTATGATTAGTTCTTATGAATTCTACTTCAAAGCACCCAAGTTTTACTCTTTGGCCTTGTTTTACACAAAACATCCTAGTAGTTTTTAAAAGCCCGTGTTCCTCAAGTTTAGTCTCTATTAACCCCAAAGTAAGCTTAGTAGCATAAATCGGCAAGTTAAGCTCTTTTAATATATACGGCAAAGCTCCGATATGATCTTCGTGTCCGTGAGTTATTACTATTCCTCTTATTTTATCAGCATTCCTTCTAAGATACGTTATATCCGGAATTACCAAATCAACACCTAACATATCATCTTCCGGAAAAGCCAATCCACAATCCAATATGAACATATCATTTTCATATTCAAAAACAGTCATATTTTTTCCAACTTCGTGAAGTCCTCCAAGCGGAATTATTTTTAATTTAGAGGCACTTTCAGTATTAGTTGTTCTATTAGTTTTACTAACTCTGTTACTTCTATTATTTTTACTAATCACAAAATCCTTCCTTTCAATATTATTATATAACAACAACATTTCCTACAGCTTTAATTATTTTTACATCTTATCCAAACAATTAAAGTCATTTAAAACAACAAAAATCAACTGATTAAAAAATCAGCATTTTAAAATTATATCCGCTAATACAAATTTTAAACTATATTCAATTAACCGCTCAACAATTGGTAGAAATAGTGTAACACTATTTTTTAAAAATGTCAAAAAAATTTATAATAATTAAAAGTATATTTGTTACAGGTCAGACTTAATTACTTATCAAAAGATAATATCATTAGTTTTCC